>JBCCHH010000157.1:0-5083 GCA_039028855.1 Pseudomonadota bacterium
CACTACCACCATCGCCAAGACCAAGGTATAAATAGCCATCCGGTCCAAAATTCATTCCACCACCGTTATGGTTACCCACATTAGGCCAATCTTGCCGAACAGCCAAGACAATTTCTTCAGGAGCACTGTTCGCAACATCTGGATTGCCAGTTGATACCGAAAACTCAGCTACGATCGTGTCGCCCAGATTGGTTCCTTCAGGTCGATTTGTACCTGCAGAGTAATGCAAGTAAAACAACCCATTGGCAGCAAATTCTGGATGGAATGCAAGATCAAGCAAACCACGCTCTGAACGATTGGTTGTGACTAAATTACCCAGCGAAATAAATGGGGTTGGCAAAAGCGTACCGTTAGCAGCAACCACACGTACGGTTCCGCCCTGTTCTACGATAAACAATCGCCCTGAATCATCTCCTGCATGCTTTAAGCTCAATGCGCTGGATAAACCGCTAACGCCCGGCACGGTATCGAGCGTTACGTCCGGCGGAATCTGCGACCATGCAATAGTGCTAATAGATAAAAAAGCGGCGACAGCAAGCTTGGCTAGAAGGTTCATGATTTCATTCCATGTGCGGGGCATGAGCAAAGTATAGCGATGCTGGTTCAGACTTTTCTCGACACGGTTCACATTGCTGGAAATTTTCCGGCAGAATGGCGCAATGACTCAACCTCGTTGGCAGGTCGCCAGTGGTCATATTGAGACCACGAGAGCGGCTGCCGAAATTCTCTGCGATGGCGGCAACGCATTTGATGCGCTGATTGCCGCCGCCTGGACGGCATGCGTAGCCGAACCGATTTTCTGCTCACCGGGCGGCGGTGCGCATGCGCTGCTGCGACCGGTCGGTCAGGCACCGACGATTCTTGACGGTTTTACCCAGACGCCGCAACGCAAACGCAACGACAAGGTTGATTTTTATCCGATTTACGGAAATTTTGGCACCGATACTCAGGAATTTCATGTCGGGCTCGGTGCGGCTGCCGTACCCGGTATGGTCGCCAGTACAGCAGCCATGCAGCAGCGCTATGCCAGCCTGCCGATGAGGCGCTTGACCGAACCCGCTGTACGCCTGGCCCGTACAGGTGTGGTCCTGAATCGGACGCAATCGGATGCCTTGAAGATTCTCGAGCCAATCGTGCGCTCGAATAGCGAGTCGGCCCGCATATTCGGCCTGGATTCGCGCAAGGCTGCGCTGCCTGAATGCGGCGATCGGATTACGAATGCGGATCTCGGCAATTTCATTGACTGCATTGCGGCCCAGGGCGCCGAATCATTTTATCAAGGCGAAACCGCGGCCCTCATTGCCAGCTTGTCGGATCGGCTCGGTGGCCATATTCGGCAACAGGATCTGTCCGACTATCGCGTTCATATTCGTCAGCCAATGCAGTGGACGCTCAGCACCTGGCGCCTCTGGTCAAACCCGCCACCCGCGTTTGGCGGGCTGATGGTTGGACTGATGACGCAAAGCCTCGAACGACGCCTGCCGCGATCGGCCACGTTCGGCAGCGACGCTCATCTTGATGCACTGCTTGTGGCCATGCGCGATTCCGAAACCGATCGAAAACGGCTTGAACAACCCGAGTGCCTGCGCTCGGATACGCTGCTCATGCAGACCTATAACAAATTAATCGAACGGGCTCTGATTGCACGCAAAGGCACTACACACATCAGCATTCGCGACACAGCCGGCAATCTAGCTGCAATGACACTTTCCAACGGCGAAGGCTGCGGTGTCGTAGTGCCGGGTTGCGGTTTCATGCTCAACAACATGCTTGGCGAAGCGGATTTGAATCGGCTCGGTTTTCATCACTGGCCGGAGAATCGGCGCATGGCCTCGATGATGGCACCGACCTTACTCAGCCAAAGCAGCAACGGTGTCGAACAAACCATTCTGCTCGGCAGCGGCGGCGCGAACCGTATTCGCACCGCGATCGCACAGGTCATCTGCAATATCCAGCATTTCAACATGACGCTGGAGCAAGCCATTCATGCACCACGTTCGCATCTCGAAGAAGGACGACTGTCGATCGAACTGGACCCGGACGCCTGGCCGCAAACGACTGCTGAATGGTTGGATCAACAAGTCTTCGACACGATTCGCTGGCCTCAGCGTAGCCTGTATTTTGGCGGGGTCAATGCGGTCAGTAACGATCACGCGGCCTCAGATCAGCGTCGGGACGGCTTCGCCTGCAGCAGTGCCTGAGCTGTCCGAACCGACAAAAACCAGAGCGGCTCGGTACAGACTTGCAACAGCCCCTTAATAAATTCATAATAATTCTCAGAACCTCAGGTTCTATAGTAATTTATCCGAACACCATGCCTTAAACGGGCAGGAGTAGAAAATGTTTGGTCTTTCAAGAAAAACCGTCAATCGAAGCCTGATCGCTTTGTTCTCCATCGGCCTGGTAGCTGGCTGTGCCAGCGGCCCCGAAACGTTCTCTGATACCTCGGTAGCCGAGTCAGCCAGTTATGCCGACAAATATATTTGGCATGTGGAGCAATCCGCTCGCAGAAATAACGTTCAGGTTTTCTGGGTTAATCCACCCAGGAACGATCCGCGAAGCGCTGACAATCAGGACTAACGATTCTTCAGACACCTGCAGCATGTAACCAATTGTTATAGCTCGTAGGGATCTACATCGATATGCCAGCGCACGCGATGTACGTTGGGAAGCGTGATCAGTCTGGCGGACAATCGGCTGGTTACGTCGATCAACCGGCCGCGACGGGTGCTGGATAACCAGAGCTGGTAACGCCAGTGACCGGCTCGTCGCTGAAGTAATGCCGGTAACGGACCGGCTAAATCTATTTGTTCACGATCAATCAGATCAGCCGTCCGGCGTAGAAAATCCAGCGCCTGCTCTGGTGTTTTTGCTTCAGCTCGGACCATTGCCATTGAATGTACCGGCGGCAAACCGGCGGCGGCACGCTCGGCCAGCAACCAGCGGGCTGAATCCAGATAGTTCCCATTCATCAATTGATCGATCAGCGCGTGATCTGGTAAACGCGTCTGCAGAATAAACTCACCCGGCTTGCAGCGGCCCGCCCGACCCGCGACTTGAAACAAGGTTTGCGCCAATCGCTCAGGCCCACGAAAATCAGCACTAAAGAGCGACTGATCGGCGTCAAGCACTACAGATAGGCCGATACCCGGCCAGTGGTGTCCTTTGGCAATCATCTGGGTACCGACAATAACGCACGGCTCACCTTTGGACACTTGCTCAATAAGGTTTTCGAAATCGGCACGCTGCCGAATACTGTCACGATCCACCCGCACTATCGGTACCTGCGGCAGTGCTGCTGCCAGCGCTTCTTCAATTCGCTCGGTGCCACTACCTGCCGCATGTATATCCGGCGACTGACAGTCAGGACAACGCTTCGGCAGCGCGCGTGAGTAACCACAGTGGTGGCAACGCAAACGTGAAACGGCCCGATGCCAGGTCAGATGCGCACTGCACTGCGGACAATCGTCCTGCCAGCCGCATTCATTACAGATCAACACCGGCGCATAACCACGACGGTTACGGTACATCAGCACCTGTTCGCCGCGCTGCAAACGCGCTCGAATCTTTGCCAGCAAGGATTCAGTCAAGCCTGCCGCAGACTTGCTGCCTCGGGTATCTTCTACATGCCAGTGCGGCAGCTCGGCCTGACCTGCACGTTCAGACAACAGCAGTAATTCATACCGTTTCTGTTCAGCGTTGTGCAGACTTTCGAGCGATGGCGTCGCACTGCCCAGTACAATCGGAATGCCGAGCCCACTGGCGCGCTTTACCGCCACGTCGCGTGCGTGATAGCGCACCCCATCGAACTGCTTGAATGAACTGTCATGTTCTTCGTCGACAACAATCAAACCCGGCTGGTACAGCGGCAGAAACACCGCCGAACGCGTACCGATAATGATGCGCGCCTGACCCGAGCGTGCCGCCTGCCAGGTCGCCAGTCGTTCACCATCGCTGAGGCCGGAATGATAGACCCAGGCCGTTCGGGCCAGGCGTGCTTCCACTCGACGTACGAATTGTGGCGTTAACCCGATCTCCGGCAGCAAAATTAATATCTGCAGACCTGCCTCCAGCATCGGTTTGGCCGCCCGTAAATACACTTCGGTTTTACCGCTTCCGGTCACACCGGCAAGCAGAAAGCTCCTGAATCGTTGCCGTGCGGCAATAATTTCATTGACTGCTGTAGTTTGCTCTGCATTGAGCTTGGGACCGGGCTGGACTGCGGGCAGCGGCCGTTCGCTGGCCTCGACCAAGCCTTTTTCCTGCATCGTACGCAACAGGCCGGCAGTGAATTCTTGCGCCAGCAGCGCACTGCGTGATGCAGGACCTGCACCCAGAATTTGCTGCAACTCATGCTGCCTGGGTGCGCGTTTCAACTGTGCTGAACGACCCGCATCGGTCAATCTCAACCAGTCAGGAGGCAGCTGGCGAAACGGTTTCAGGCGACGCAAGGCCAGCGGCAGGCCAAGCGTGACGATTTCACCGATGGCTGCCGCGTAGTAACGCGTGGTCCACTGGAGCAGGCCAAGCAGCTCATCATCGATTTCATCGTCGCTAAAGATCCGTTCGATTTGCTTGAGCGATTCTGGCTCGACGCCGGCCGGCTTTCCACGTGAAATCACAAGCCCCACCAGCCGTCGTCGACCGAACGGTACCAGTACGCGCGTACCCGGCAGGGGCAGCGCTTCATTTTCAGGCGACAAGTAGTCAAACAAACCGGGCAGCGGCACCGGCAGGGCAACCTGCACCGTTGGGGGGGATTTCATAGTTGAGATTGTAAGCACTCAACTGGGTCGGGATGAACTGGCGACCGTATTTGCGCGCTCTTGTGGTGATAACAAACAGTCAACCTCAACTGCAGTGCATTTGAATCAGCAGAGAAACAAAAGCCTGGAATTCAGCTCGCGATTGAAAGGGCGACAAGCCCGCTGCAAGCAGTAGCCGCTTAATTCATCGAACCGGAAATCACCGGCTCCGGCGCATGCACCAACAGTTGCCGACTTTGGTTACCTGCACAGCCTCGGTGCAACGGGGGTGGTCATTCGGACGTTTGCCCTCGAGCTCGTGCCGGCGACGGTTATCG
>JBCCHH010000158.1:0-5031 GCA_039028855.1 Pseudomonadota bacterium
ATGATCAAGAACCGCGAGATCGATTACATCGTCAATACGACCGAAGGTCGGCAGGCGATTACCGATTCGTTTTCGATCCGGCGCGAGGCATTGCAGCGTAAGGTCAACTATTCCACTACAATTGCCGGAGCGCGAGCCACGTTGCGCGCACTGGAGCACTGGCAGGAACGCAGCGTATTGAGCCTGACCGAATATCATCAGTCTTGAGGCTCGTTCACAACATCGATTACGGTAGGTAACCCGAATGTCGCAGTACCCGTTAACCCAGCAAGGCGCCGAGCGCCTGCGCGAAGAATTGACCCGACTGAAAAAGGTCGACCGTCCGAGCGTGATCGAAGCGATTGCCGAAGCGCGTGCGCATGGCGACTTGAAGGAAAACGCCGAATACCACGCCGCACGCGAACAGCAAGGGTTTATTGAAGGCCGCATACAGGAACTCGAGTCGGTGTTATCGCATGCCCGCATCATCGACCCGAGTAGCTTGAATGTCGAAGGCAAGGTCGTATTTGGCGCACACGTTACCCTGCTGGAAGATGTCGACGATGCTGAAGAAGTGCACTGGCAGATCGTTGGTGATCTGGAATCCTCGGTCGAACATCGTCGTATGGCTATTTCCGCGCCGATTGCGCGCGCGCTGATTGGCCGCGAAGAAGGCGATGTGGTCGATGTGCAAACGCCGAACGGCGTGCGTGTGTATGAAATCGTCGAGGTCCGTTACGACGGCGAGGACTAAAGTGACGGCAAACCGCCTGCTGATTGAGGCGCCAGGCCTGGCGCACTGGCTGCAGGCACCCGATCAAATGCCGGGCTGTCTATCCCGTTTTTTTTCGCGCGCTCGCGCTACAGGCCTTCAAGACGATCTGCCGATTGCCGCTGCGCTGGGCTTGCTTGAGATACCGGCTGCGCCAGTGTGTCGCTTGGCCAGAGGCTACGACGATGCGTTCAACGGCTACTGGCTGCGCTTTGATCCGATTGTACTGTTGCCGGATTTAACCGCGGTCTGGATTCGGTCGCGTGTGGTGATGAATCTGGACGATGATGCCTCTGCCACACTGCGCACAGAATTTCAGCAGATGCTGCAGGTCGCGGGCATCGACTGGCAGCATCAGGGTTCTGGTGAATACGGCTTGATTCAGACCATGGATGCGATCGACTGTGATTTCCTACCGCTTGATCGCGTGATCGGACGACGCCTCGACGAAGTGTTGCCTAGCGGTGCCGATCAAACGCGCATGCGCCGCATGCTCAATGAAAGCCAGATGATTTTTCACCAGCAGCGTGCGCTCGATCATCCGGGTCAGCAGGGTATGGGTTTGTGGTTCTGGGGCGCAGGGCGGCTTTCGTCTGAGCCGCCTTCGATCGGTCCCGTGACGATGAGCTGCTCGCAGGGTGTCGATCAGCTTTCGGATGAATGGCTTGGTCTGGCGCGCTGGCTCAATATCGAGTTGATCGAAGTTTCCGAATATCAGGTCGTTAATGGCAGCAGCCTGGTTGATGCGGGCTTGATCGACAGCGAACCCAGATTGGAAGCACTCGAGCAGCGCTGGGTTCAGCCGGCCTGGGCCGCACTGGCTTCTGGCAGGCTGCATGAACTGATGCTGATTGATGGCGATTGCGGCTGGCAGCTTGGGCGTTTCGATCGCTGGGCGTTCTGGCGGCGAATGCAGGGGAATCTGTTGTGATTCGCAGCGTTCAGCTTCGTCGCCGCAGACCCGGCACGCCGGTAGCAGGGCATCCGAACCCGGTGGTGGCACGCGTGCTCGGAGCGCGCGACCTGAAGCAGGTACCCGACTATCAGCTCAACGCGATGCTGCCGCCAACACTACTTGGTCTCGAAGCCGCCAGTGCGCTGGTGGTGGATGCGATTCTGAATCAAAAACGTATTCTTGTCGTCGGTGATTTTGATGCCGATGGCGCGACGGGTACCGCGCTGGCCGTGCGCGGATTGCGCGGCCTGGGTGCGAGCGATGTGCACTGGCGCATGCCGGATCGCATTCGGCACGGCTACGGTTTAAGCCCGACGCTGGCAACCGAATGCTTGGAGTTGAAACCGGACATACTGATTACAGTCGATCAAGGCATCAATTCGATTGCCGGTATCGAGCAGGTCAGAGCAGCTGGTGTCGAAGTGATCGTTACCGACCATCATCTGCCGGGTCCTGAGCTGCCGCCGGCCAGCGCGATTGTCAATCCGAATCAGTCCGGCGATGATTTCCCATCGCCCCATCTGGCTGGTGTTGGGGTGATGTTTTATCTGCTAATCGGCGTGCGGCGCGAGTTACGCCAGCGCGGGCAGGGAGCAGATTTCCGGCTCGACGGCCTGCTCGATCTGGTTGCGCTCGGCACTGTGGCCGATCTGGTCCAGCTCGATGAGAATAATCGTCGACTGGTCTATCAAGGCCTACAGCGGATTCGCACACGACACTGCCAGCCCGGCGTGATGGCACTGCTCGAAGTGGCCGGGCGCAATCTGAGTCATATCGGTGCAAGTGACCTGGGCTTTATCGCCGGTCCGCGCCTGAACGCGGCCGGTCGGCTTGATGACATCAGCATCGGCATCCGCTGTTTGCTGGCCGACAATGAAGACCAAGCGTTTACGCTCGCGCAGCAGCTTGACCAACTCAATCGCAGCCGACAGACCATTCAGGCCGATATGGTTGAAAGGGCAGAGCAACTGGCCTCGGAAACCCTGGCGAAAATGCACGATCCTGTGCCTGGTCTTTGTTTGTATGACGCCGACTGGCATCCGGGCGTGGTTGGTCTGGTTGCTTCGCGCTTATGTGAACGTCTGCAGCGTCCCGTTATTGCATTGGCGCCAGCCGATACGGATTCAAGCGAATGGAAAGGCTCATGCCGCAGTCCGCAGGGTGTGCATATGCGTGACTTACTGGTCGATATCGACGCCCGGTCGCCCGATGTGCTGGATAAATTTGGCGGCCATGCACGCGCAGCCGGCTTAAGCGTGGATGCCGCCCAATTAGAACAATTGAAAATCACATTTGATGCGCGCGTCGCCGAAATTGAATTCGCCGCCGATGAAGTGCTTGGCGATGGTGGGCTTTCGGCCGATGAACTCAGCGCTGAGACTGCAGCCGCGCTGGCCGATGCCGGGCCGTGGGGGCAGGGCTGGGAAGAGCCGTTGTTTGATGGCGTGTTTCAGGTGTTGAATCGGCGTATCGTCGGCCAGAAGCATCTGAAACTGTCGTTAAGCCCGATCACCGGCGGACCGGCCATAGATGCGATTGCCTTCGGCGCCGGCGATCGCTGCTATCAGGAATTACCACATCCATTGCGTATTACTTATCGACTAGAGTTGAACCGCTGGCGGGGTCAGGTCAATCCGCAATTGAATATCCAGCATTGGGTGGAGTCAACTATCGGCGAATGATATTTTCACTATGTCGGGTTTGTTTGACGAACTGCGTAATCAGCAGCGAATCCAAATCTGATGAATTGCAATGCGCTTGTCACTACTATTCTTGTTGATCCTTCCTGGCCTGTTGTCGGCCGCCACCTTTACTGTCACCTCGACGGGTGATACCAGCGATCCCGGTACCTTGCGCTGGGCTATTGAACAGCATAATGCCAGCGGCGGAAATAATCTGATCAATTTCGACCCATCTTTAGCGGGCCAAACTATTCTGATCACTGATCCAGCCATCAGTGGACATCTTCCAACCATATCGATAGCGAATTTGAGGATTGATGGTTCTGCTGCGCCGGGTCTGACTATCGACCGTAATGGTGGCGCTAGAGTGTTTATTTTGAGCATTAGCGGATTTTTCACCATTGAAAATCTTCGGTTGACCAATGCGCGCGGTGTTTTTGGTGGGTCCTGTGTTCGTGCGGGTAATTCGTCTGCTCTTATTCAGATTTTCGGCGTTACATTTGATGGCTGCGAAACATTCCAGAGCGGTAATGCGGATGCCATTGGTGGAGCCGTATTTATCGAATTCAATACCGCCAGTAATGGCCAGTTGATCGTGCGCGATAGTCACTTTGTCGAAAACAAGGTTGAAGGTTCGCAAGGGCTTTTATTCGGCGGTGCGATTTATGCCGAGAATAATCGGGTGACTATTGAGCGAACGCGATTTGAATTGAATGTTGCAGATAACTTCAACTCGGCTTTTCACCAGGGCGGCGCGGTGTATATCAGCAATGCAGATGAAGTTCAGATGATCGAGAATGAATTTCTATTTAACCAGGCTCAGGGTGGCGCCGGTGGCGCTGTCGTACTGAATTTGCTGCCTTCCAGCAGTGCATTCGCACGGCGTAATCTGTTTGCCGGTAATGTAGCTGACTTGGGTTCGGCAGTATGGACCGGGACACAGCTGCTCGGCGACGACGTGCCGTTTTTCAATTTTACGAACAATACATTTTTCGCCAACACTACGAGCGGGTCGACCGGTGGTGCGCTGTTTTTGCGCGAGGGTGATGCGATTGTGCGCAGTAATTCTTTTATCCAAAACGGCAACGCTTCCAGTGGCGGCGCGCATTTGGCCTATAACGTGAGCAGAACGAGCTTCTTATCGGTCTGGAACAATCTGCTCGGGCCGGCGGCTTCTGTTGCGTGCGACACGACTTCCGGTTCGCCCGGCGTGTTCCCTTCGGCCGGATACAACGTGCTGCCGGATACCAGTTGCGCATTCAACGGTCTGAACGACATGATCGGCAACGCCGGTCCGTTTCTACCACTGGGCGATTATGGCGGTATCACCCGACTTGTACCACCGGCCGCCGGCAATCTGGCCATTGATACCGGCAATCCGGCGCCCATCGGCCCCGGAAATGTCGCGTTGTGTCCTGAATTCGATGCGCGTGACCAGGCGCGTCCCGGCGATGGCGATGCTGATGGCATGGCCGTTTGCGATGTCGGCGCGTTCGAATGGCCGAATGAAGCGCCGTTGTTTTTTGACGGATTCGAGGAGACCGGACTGGTATTTCCCTGACAGGCACTTCGTTTTTCAGGCTTGGTTTAGACGGCCCGGAGGTCCACTGCGGGCCGGCACTCGTTACAATGTCTGGCTTTCC
>JBCCHH010000159.1:0-4983 GCA_039028855.1 Pseudomonadota bacterium
CTGATCGCCATTCTGAAAGCCTTCGGCGCACGCAGCGGCGAGATCATGCGCGCGCTGACGCTGCTGTTGCTATGGCTGGTTCTGATCGCGATCGTGATCGGTGCGCTGCTCGGCTGGCTCGGCCAGCATGCGATCGGGCAGATCCTGAGCGGTCAGATGAGCGCGCCACTGCCCGGTCCGCGAGTTTCCGTCATGCTCGGCACGGGCCTGTTCACATTGTTGCTGGCCGTGGGCTTTGCGTTGCCGCCACTGATAGCATTGCGGAAAGTGCCGCCGATGCGCATTCTGAACCGCTCGCTCGACCGCAGACCCGGTCTCGGCCGGCTCGGCTGGCTGCTGCCCATTGTCGCAGCGCTGGCGATTCCGGTTATCGAACTGAACGATTACCGCCTGGCGCTGCTGATGCTTGGCGGCAGCGCGTTGTTGGCTTTGAGTCTGGCGCTGGCTGCCTGGCTTGCGATGATCCTCACACGGCGACTCTCAACTCAGGCACGCGGCGCCTGGCGCTTCGGTTTGGCCGGCTTGAGCCGGCGCCGGGGCGCAAGCATTGTGCAGATCACTGCACTCGGGCTGGGTCTGATGAGTCTGTTGCTGCTGATGATCGTACGCGGTGAACTGATCGGTCAGTGGCAGGCCAGCCTGCCGGAAAATACGCCCGATCACTTTGTCGTGAACCTGCAGCCGGATCAGGCCGCCACATTCTCAACCGGGCTTGAAACGGTCGGTGCGCGCAATATCCAGGTACGACCGATGGCGAATGCAAACTTGATCGAAATCTCCGGAGAACGTCCACCCGATGACCGCTTTACCGGCCAGGTCAACGTATCGTGGATCGAGCAATTGCCGCCGGCCAATGAAGTGATCGAAGGCGAATTCTGGCAGCCCGGCGCGAGCGGCGAAATTTCACTGTCGGAACGATGGGCCGATCGCGTCGGCGTAAACCTCGGCGACGCGATGACGTTCGACGCCGGCGGACAACAATTCAGCGCCACCGTGACCAGCATCCGGCGCGTCGACTGGAATTCGTTCAACGTCAATTTCTTTATCCTGCTCACGCCCGAAGCCGGCGAACGATTACCCCATCAGTTCATCGCCAGTTTTTATCGCCCGGAGGCGGCCGCCGTCGAGCTCGATCAACTGGCCCGACAGTATCCGAATGCAAGCGTGCTCAATGTCGGCGCGCTGATCCAGCGCGTATTCGACATCATCACGCAGGTCAGTCGTGCGGCGCAGGTCGTGTTTACATTCACGCTGGTCGCGGGTTTGATCGTGCTGCTGGCCGCACTTGAGGCCACGCGCGACCAGCGCCGAACCGAATCGGCGCTGATTCGCACGCTCGGTGCAGGCAACCAAACGGTGCAAGGCGGCTTGCTGATCGAATATGGCATCATGGCTTTGATTGCGGCCGCGCTGGCGGTCGCGGGCTCGGCCATCATCGGCTGGCTGCTGGCCGAACAGTTGTTCGGCTTCGACTATCGCCCGAGCGCGCAATTGATTCTGACTGGCTTTGCCGCCTCGATCCTGCTCGTAGTCGGCGCCGGCTGGCTCGGCAATCGCTCCGTGCTCCGCACACCACCCGTGCGCATCTTGCGCGCCGGATAACATGCAATAACCTGGCTATGCATCAGAACCAGACTACAACGATGAGCTTAATCAATACCTAAGATGCGAACTCTGTTCAGACACGATGCATGGTTTTTGGCGACCAGCATCATCACTGCTTTTCTCACGAGATTTCTCGCACTGTTTGTCGGCCGTCCGGAGTTTGTCGGCTGGTTTAACCACAGCCCCTACTATTGGGTGCAAAGCAAAGCGCTGATTGAGCAAGGTGAACTCGCCTATGGTGATATGCCGCTACTTTTTGCGCTGTATGCAGGACTGGCCAAGCTCATCAGCTTGTTTGGCATGCCACAGGATTCCGCCATCATCATGATGTCGCGACTGGTCATGGTCACAACACCGGCGCTGATCCCAATTGCCGTCTATCTGTTGGCTAAACAGACTTCTGCTGATCGACCGTTGGGCTGGCCGGGCCGATGCCTGGTGCTTGCAAGTGGCTTTCTACCCTTGACCTTTGCCAACATGCCGGAGCATCTGCAAAAAAACATGCTGGGCTTGCTTTTGCTCGCGTTTTTATTGCTGACAATCTTCTATTGGCTTCGATCAAGAAGCTACGGCTCGGTTTTGCTTGGATTGTCTCTGCTGATCTCGATTGGTCTTACCCACCTGGGCAGCGCACTGGCCGCCCTGCTCTTGCTGGTCGCGCTGGCAATGGAAATTACATTACGCCGCTCATCACTCAAAGAACTCGGCTTGATCGGCCTACTGTGCATGCTTGCCGTGATTGGCGTTGGTTTCGCTATCCATGTATTCGATCCCGAATCCACCGAACGAGTGTTGTTTTTGCTTACAAACCTGATTCCAGACAGCTCAGTCGAGTTGTTAGTGGGTGTGCTAGTTGTCTCGATCTGGCTCGGTGTTGTATGGTTCGCTCAACGCTGGTTTACCCGACGAAGCAAACAAAACCAGCGCGCTGTGGTCGCGCTGGGCCGCATCATCATTGTATGGATTGGCCTGTTAGCCTTCCCGCTCTGGCCCGGTGAAATCGGTATGCGGCTGATTTTGTTTATCCCGCTGGCCGCCGTGGTTCTACTCGTGCTGTTCGCTCATTCTTCTGAGGCAAGCAAACTGCTGCGTTTTATTGTGGCAGCAACGACGCTGGTTTTTGTAGTAATGAGCATCGGCGAAGCGACCTCGCTGTTGATGAGCTATCCGAACAAAGCTCAAACTTCCTCAGAACTGGCTGCGGTCAACCAAAAGTACCAACTTTCACGCGATGACCTGGTTATCACAACCTATGGAGCAGCACCGATCGCTAACTGGTTCCTCGGCACCCGGGCAACATTACTGACAGCAGTCGAGGATGATGTGTTCGAGCGGTACGATCGCGTATTTGTACTGAACACACTGGAACGCCCGGCGCCAACGCTGGAGCCGGAAGAATGCAGACGGATCCAGTCCAGCAACGATCGCTATTGGGCCACACGTCACGATACACCAATGAGTGAAATCGCAAACCCGGACCCCGATTTCGAACGGTTTGACTTTTTCCGCTTACCGGCGCTACCCGAAAACTGGGTATTCGATCGCAGTGGCTTATGGGCGGGTTGGGGCGATTGCACAGAGCGAGATGGCGATCATCGTCAATAGGTCGACTAAAGCAAGAACGTTTACCGGACAATCGATGCCCACCCCGGCCCGAGCTCTTTGAGCGCACAAAGTGCAGAAATACTCGATATGTCGATGACTAACGGGCGTGAGCGGTTGCACTGCAGCATGCCCCTTGTTGTCGACGCTCCTGGCTCGGCAATCGCTCCGTACTTAGAACGCTGCCGGTGGGCATTCTGGGCACCGGGTGAGCCAGTCCCGACTCGATAAGGCGTTATCCAGAACAGCGTACTATTCGAAACCGTCACGAAAAATCTGTTCAGGAGCCAATACTTGTGGCAAGGCAATCTGGATAGAATCATCACCGCCGTCATCGAGCAATCGAAACGCAAGATCCATAACGGTATCGGATACTTCCCGAAAACTTGGTCCGCCAAAATACTGCCAGTTCGTACCCGGCGTTGCAGCAAAAGAACCCGGTTGTCGACCAGTGAATCCGCCCGTATCGAACACCGGAGTTGCAACGCTGATCTGTTGCGCTGTGGCGTCATTGTTTACCGATCGCAAATACACGCCTGCCCACAGGCTTTGATTTTCAGGCGCCAGACTGAACGGAAACAGCTCATGGTCGAAACCAATACCGTCTGAGAATGCCTGAACCGTCAGCTCCACCGCATTGGTGGCCGGGCTACCCGGGTAGAGTGCATCCACAGCCAGAGGCACAATCTCGATATCAAGCTCACTGCCGTTCACGGCAAAGCCACGCCAGAAATCAGGCACATCGCCATTGACAGAACCATCGAATGCGCCACCGGTTCCGGTAAAGCCCGGATTGGGTACCCGATTGGACAGCAGCGGCCCATCAACCCGGGGCAATGCAATCAATACTGAGTTATCGCCACCATCGTCAGTCAGTCGAAAAGCGATGAAAGTTCTGAAATCTTCCGTTGTGGAAAACTCCGGGCCGGAAAACAGCGTCCAGGTACGGGTCGCTACCGGGCTGAACGATCCGGGTTCCTGACCGGTGAACAGGCCATCATCGTCCAGTAATGGTAAAGATACCGCCAGTGGCTGATCGCTCATGTCGGCATTATCCGAGCGCAGATAAACCGACCCGGTATAGACTTCACCCGGATTGACGGAAAACAATACACCGGCATGATCCAGTGCCTTATCCTCAGATGGCTCGCCAAAATCATCCAGCGTAAATCGTAGTGCCGTGGTCGCAGGACTACCTGGAAATAGCGTATCGGCCGGCAGCTCCACGCGCTCAAGCGTGATCTCGCTACTGCCCAGTGCAAACGCACGCCATTGAGCAGGCGGCGCATCGCCGCTCACGTTGCCTGAAATATTGATGCTGGCCCCACGAAAGTCCGGATTAGGCACCTGATTGGTCGTCAGGCCAGTCAGTAGCGATGCCACTACGGGACTGGTTATGTATAGACCTATGAGAATGAACCATGCTGCGAGAGACAGCATCAATCTGTTGCGGTGAATATCCGAAAAAACTGAATGAACTGCTTCAAGACGGTTTAGCTAAAAAGAAAGAAGATCGTCCGTCTTCCATGCGAGATTATAAAGAGCGATTTTTAAAGGCGCTCAAAAAGAAAACTAAGGTCGCTGTTCCTGCTGCAATGGAAGAAGATACGAGCAATGTCGAACAACAACAAGCGCTGGCAGGCAGCTACCACGTAAGTGTACGCTCTCGGCCCACCGATCGAGTCAACAAAAAGGACAACAAAAGCGGTCCGGCAGACAGCATCATACGCTCACCTCAAGTGAGGGAACGGGGCCAACTGGGTTCAGCAAGGGCGC
>JBCCHH010000160.1:0-4976 GCA_039028855.1 Pseudomonadota bacterium
AAATTCGGCATTCTCGGCCAGAAAACCGTAGCCGGGATGAACGGCTTGTGCGCCGCTGGCCTGGGCGATTTCGATGATTCGAGCGATATTCAGATACGATTCGGTCGCAGCCGCCGGCCCGAGTAAAAAGGCCCGATCGGCCATGCGTGTATGGCGGGCGTGGATGTCCGCTTCGGAATATACGGCTACCGTTTCAATACCAAGACGGCGGCAGGTCTGGATGACGCGACAGGCAATTTCACCGCGGTTGGCGATCAGAATGCGCTGAAAAAGCGGCTGGTTTTGGCTTGGAGTCATGATTTTTTAGTTCTCTCGCGCCGTATCGATCCAGTCTGGCTTGCGTTTATTGAGAAACGCGCGCAAGCCGTGCTGCCCTTCTTCGGATACGCGCAGACGAGCAATCCATTCGGCGGTCATCGAATCGAGCTTACGTGGTTCGCCGTCGAACTCAGTAATTCGGCGAATCAGCTGTTTGCACTGGTCGATCGCCTGCGGACCGCCGGCGAGCAGGGCGGTGATGATCTGCTCAACGGTTGTATCGAGTTGATCGGCAAGAACCGAGTCGGATACGAGGCCAATCCGTTGCGCGGTCGTGCTATCGAAACGCTCACCGGTTAGCAGCAGCCGCCGCGCTGCGGAGGTGCCAATGCGGCGGATGACAAAAGGCGCAATCGTGGCCGGAATTAGTCCCAGTCGCACTTCGGTCAGGCCAAACCGGGCGCGATCGTCAGCAATGGCAATGTCGCAGCAGGCGATTAAACCAACGCCTCCGCCAAAGGCCGAGCCATTGACGCGCGCAATGGTCGGAATCGGTAATTGATCGAGCGTGCGAAACATCGCAGCTAGACGGCTTGCATCGGAGCGATTGTCCATTTCTGATGCGTCGCTCATCGAGCGCATCCAGCTCAGATCCGCACCGGCCGAGAACGAAGCGCCGCTGCCGCTCAGCACCAGCACGCGTACCGGTCGGTCGGCATCGATCAGGCGGTCGAGAGTATCGGTCAGGCCCTGAATCAGTTCAGCATTGAACGCGTTGTGGATTTCCGGTCGGTTCAGCGTGATTTGCGCAACGCCGCGCTTGTCGATGTTCAGTTTCAGCACGCTTGAATTCCGTTGATTGTTGATTGATTCTGAGCCATTACATGCGGAACACGCCGTAATCCTGGGCCGGATCTGCTTCGGGCTGGCTGAGGGGGGGTGCACCGGCGGCAACAGCTAAGGCAAGACTGAGCACGCGCCGTGTATCGATAGGATCAATCACGCCATCGTCCCATAAGCGCGCACTGGCGTAATACGGGTGGCCCTGATGTTCGTACTGATCGCGAATCGGCGCTTTGAACGTTTCTTCGTCCTGTTCGGACCAGCTTTTGCCGTTCTTTTCAATAGCATCGCGTTTGACCGTAGCCAGCACGCTGGCCGCCTGTTCACCGCCCATCACCGAAATACGCGCGTTCGGCCAAGTCCACAAAAAGCGTGGGCCATAGGCGCGACCGCACATGGCGTAGTTACCGGCGCCGAATGAACCGCCGATTACGACAGTAAATTTAGGCACTTTGGCGCAGGCTACAGCCGTGACCATTTTCGCGCCGTCGCGTGCAATCCCAGCCTGTTCATATTTTTTTCCAACCATAAACCCGGTGATGTTTTGTAAGAATATCAAAGGGATATTGCGTTGATTGCAAAGTTGTATGAAGTGTGCGCCTTTGAGCGCCGATTCGGAAAACAGAATGCCATTGTTGGCAATAATGCCGACCGGATGGCCGTGAATATAGGCAAACCCGGTGATCAGCGTCGTACCGTAGCGCGCCTTGAATTCGCTGAATTCGGAGTCGTCGACGATACGACCGATGATCTCGCGTACGTCGAATGGGTAGCGCGTATCGGTAGGCAGAATGCCGTAGATGTCTCCGGCTTCAAGCGCGGGTTCGCGACTGGCTTGAGTAACAGAATGCTGCCTTTGTTTGCGATTCAGATGCCGCACACAGTCACGCGCGATCGCCAATGCATGAGTGTCGTTCTCGGCAAAGTGGTCTGCTACGCCAGACAGCCGCGTATGCACATCGGCTCCGCCGAGCGTTTCGGCATCGACTTCTTCACCGGTCGCAGCCTTGACCAGCGGCGGTCCACCGAGAAAGATCGTACCCTGATGTTTAACGATAATTGCTTCATCGCACATCGCCGGCACGTAGGCGCCACCGGCCGTGCACGAGCCCATCACGACTGCGATCTGCGGAATATTGCGCGCCGATAAGCGGGCCTGATTGTAGAAAATTCGGCCGAAGTGGTCTTTGTCGGGAAATACTTCGTCCTGCAACGGCAGAAATGCGCCGCCGGAATCGACCAGGTAAATGCAGGGTAGATGATTCTCGAGCGCGATTTCCTGCGCCCGCAGGTGCTTTTTAACCGTCAGTGGATAGTAGGTGCCGCCTTTGACCGTCGCGTCATTGGCCACGATGATGCATTCGACACCCGCAACCCGGCCGATACCCGTTATAACACCAGCGGCCGGTGCGGCATTGTTGTACATCTCATGCGCGGCCAAAGGCGCGATTTCGAGAAACGCACTGCCAGCGTCGAGCAGGTTGTGGATACGTTCGCGTGGCAGTAGCTTGCCGCGTGCCTGATGCTTATCACGGGCCGAGTCGGAACCGCCGCGTGCCGTGCGTTCAAGTACCTGACGAAGGTCATCGGCCAGCGCGCGATGATGCGCTGAACGCTGCTGAAATTCGGCATCCTTGCGATTGATTTGAGTTTTAATTTGCACGCGATTCGATTTAAATTGAATGAATCAAACGCCTAGTTTACCGTTTGCGTTGAATCAGGGCGACATTCGTGGCTGGAAACTCGATTGTGCAGTCGTGATGATCGGCCAGCCAGCGCAGGGTTTCAGCGCGATAAAACACCACATGCGTAGGATCGCGCCGATAATGCCAGTTGGCAAAGCGTGCATCGTCGGTTTGCAGGGTGGTCATGATGCCGAGCCAGCCGCCGGGTTTGAGCAGGGCAATCATGTGGGCAAACGACTCGGCCGGCTGATACAGATGCTCAAGCACTTCGGTGCAGGTGATGAAGTCGTAGCGGGTTTCTAAAGCAGCGGCATGCGGCGCGTACATCGGGTCCCACAGCGTCATTGTATGGCCGGCTTCGCGCATCAGTTCAGCCAACGCCGGGCCGGGGCCGCAGCCATAGTCGAGTCCTGCTTGCCTGGCTGCGAGCCGTTCCAGCAACGGTTTGGCCAGGCGATTCAAAAATTGCCGATAGCCGGCGTCCTCGACTTCGTTCTGATGCAGATCGTAATGCGCTTTTTCGGCTTTGCCATCAAGCCGCTGGCCAGGTTCAAGAAAGGTGGCAACACAGCGCTCGCAACGCCAGTACTGTTGATGTTCAACCGTGGCAAATGAACGCGACTCTTTTGCCAGACAGACCGGGCAGTCCGGCGCAGGGTTGTCAAGCCAGTCAGTCGGCGCCAAGCCGTTCGTCCAGGTCTCCGATAACGCTTCGGATGCGGTTGGCATTAGTGCCGAGATCGCTCATGCCGACGCGGGATTTGGAGCGCATGTCGAATTTGCTGCCGTCGGCATCGGTTTCAATGCGAATCACAACATCATCCTTGAAGCCGTACCAGAATGTGGTATCCGTGGCTTCAATGCGGCCATTGCTTGGTTCTTCGGCGACGATCTCCCAACCCTGTTCGCGCACCGTTTCGAGTGCAGCGGCAAACACCTGCTCAACCGTATGCGAATAGCGCTGTGTCTGGATATCGGGGTAGGCCTCGCGTTGTTGTACCGCCACTTCTTCACCGGCATAGTCGGGTGGGTTCGGCGCATCGACGCGCAACGGCAACAGCCGAATAAAGCGCGGTGGATTGGTGGTATCGGTCGTAATATCGTGAATGAAAGGCAGGCTTTCTGCAGTACTGCGCATTTGCAGCGGCACGGCCGCTGCGGCCAGGCTGATCAGCAGTGCGATAAACAGTATGACAACGCTGCCCTGTTTGCGTGTGGTCGGGATCAGCAGCAGCAATAGTGCAACTACGCCGCCAGCAATACCCGCATACAGGGCATAGCGCAACAGACGGAAACCAAAACCGAACTCCCACAGCCCGAAACGCGCGCCGGGCCCGCCGATTAACAACAGCACAACTGCAATCAGTGCCACCAGCAACGCGAGATACGACCATTTCATTCGACAAACTCCAAATCGTTAGTGCTGTTATTCTGCCATGGGTCGGTAGTCGCTTTTGTTGCCATCTTGCAACGGCCGAATCGGTTTCATTTAAGCTAGTCACTATTTTCTGCAAGTGCTTCAGGCAAGGAGCTGTCGAATGAGCGCGATTCTGCGTTGTGGTTTGATTCAGGCCGATACCCGCTGGCTCGATCCGGCTGCGAATCAAGCCAATCTGGCCGGCTTGATCGACGAAATACCCGATTGTGATCTGTACGTGCTGCCTGAAACCTGCATGCACGGTTTCATGGCGGGGCCGGAGATTGCCGAAAGCATGGCCGGCGATAGTGTGCATTGGTTACGTCAACAAGCGACGGCTCGTGCTGCCATGATTGCCGGCGGTGTGTTGGTTCAGGAACACGAGCGCGTGTTTAATCGCATGATCGTGGCGCATCCTGATGGCCGGATCGAACACTATGACAAGCGACATTTGTTTACCCATGGCGGTGAGACTGAAGCGGCCGGATATTCCAAAGGTGTGCAGCGCCATCGCATGGAATGGCATGACTGGCGGATCGATCTGCAAATCTGCTACGACCTGCGTTTTCCGGTCTGGTGCCGAAACAATGCGAGCCCACTCAAGCGTTTCGACCTGCAGTTGTTTATTGCCAACTGGCCCACGCCGCGCATCGATGCATGGACGACGCTGCTCAAAGCACGTGCGATTGAGAATCAGGCCTATGTGATTGGCGTCAATCGCTGCGGAACGGACGGTAACGGTATCGACTATCTGGGTCGCTCGGTTGCGTTCG
>JBCCHH010000161.1:0-4966 GCA_039028855.1 Pseudomonadota bacterium
CAGCATCAGCAGCAGCGCACCGAATGTTTGCATGCCTATCGCGAGGCGCGCGCCAGGCGTGAGCAGCATGCGTTGAAGCTGGAGTCTGCCCGAGCGAGCATGGATTCGCTCAAGCAAGCCATCGCCCGGATGGACACACAAATCGGTCAGTTGCAGTCGCGTTTTGTTGAGCTTTCGGAAGCGTTGGCGCGCGGCGATGAGCCGGTGCGTCAGCAGCAGGCCGAACGCGACGGCCTGTTGAACAAGCGACTGCAGGTCGAAGAGCGCTTGAAAGAGGCACGCACGCAGTTAGGCGAGCTTGAAGAACGCTGGCGTTCGCATGATCAGAAGCGTCAACAGTCGGCGGCCAGCGCCGAGCAGATTCGCCTGCAGCAGTCCGAGCATCAGCTCAAACTGCGCGAGCAGGAAATCGAAGTCGAGCGGCTGGCCGCACGCGTAGCTGAGCTCGATGCCGATCTGGAACAGTTGATCAAAGAATTGCCGGATGAAGCCGAAGCCCAGGCCTGGATTGAGGAATTGGATCGGCTCGAGCAGCAAATCGTCCGGCTGGAACCGGTCAATCTGGCTGCGATTTCTGAGTTCGATCAGGAATCCGAGCGCAAGGAATACCTTGACCGCCAGCATGACGATTTGACCGAAGCGCTCAAAACGCTCGAAAAGGCGATCGCGCGGATCGACAAAACCACGCGCACGCGCTTCAAGGAAACCTTCGAGCGCGTCAACAAGAATCTCGAAGAACTGTTCCCGCGCCTGTTTGGTGGTGGCCATAGCTTTCTCCAAATGGTCGGCGACGACTGGCTAACCTCAGGTACCGCAATCATGGCGCGTCCGCCCGGCAAGCGGATCAGCCGCATTCATCTGCTGTCGGGTGGAGAAAAGGCGCTGACCGCGGTTGCGTTCGTGTTTGCGATCTTCAACCTGAATCCGGCGCCGTTCTGCCTGCTCGATGAGGTCGATGCGCCGCTCGATGATGCCAACGTGGCGCGTTTTTCCGAACTCGTGCGCGAGATGTCCGAGCGCGTGCAGTTCCTGTTCGTCACGCATAACAAGGTGACGATGGAAATCGCCCATCAGATGCTCGGCGTGACCATGCGTGAGCCAGGCATTTCGCGCATGGTGTCGGTCGATCTCGATAAGGCCGTCGAGATGGCAGCGTCATGATCGCAATCGATCGACTGCATTTGCATCACCGTCTTCAATCGATAAAAATCGGTAGTTATGGATAATCTGCGTCTGATTTTGATTCTGATCGGCCTGGTCGTGCTGGCTCTGATCTGGTTCTTTCACCAGCCACGCGGCAAGCGCCCACCGGCTGCGACCCGCCGCGAGCGTCAGCGTATTGAGCCGGATTTGAACGCCGGGGGCAACTCTCAGGGTGTAGTGGAGGTAGCCGAAGACGATCAGCCGGATTCGAATGAACCCCATCAGACCGCGCTACCGAACCTGAATGATGATGATACTGAAGTGGATGGGGACCAGGCGAGTACAGCCCCGATCGGTGCCGAGCGGCGTGAGCCGGTTTGGAGTGAGCCCGAACCATCGGCTAACGCCGAGTCCCCGGCAGCAGCGAAAAAAGCGCAGGCCTCATCGCCGCGACCAAAATCCATTCCGACCGGCGAGGACCCGAAGGTGGTTACGCTGTATGTTCGTGCTCGCGAAGGGCGCCGCATCAGCGGTGTGAGCCTGCTCGACGCCGCAATCAAGGCCGGTTTGCGCTTTGGCGATATGAATATTTTTCACCGCAGTCAGCGGGGCTCGGATCAGCCCGTGTTCAGCATGGCCAACCTGACCGCGCCCGGTAGCTTTGATCCATCAGCCTGGAATCTGTTTGAAACCCCGGGTGTAACGCTGTTCATGGCATTGCCCGGACCGATCAGCGCACTCGAAGCTTGGGATGCGATGTTGGCCACCAGCCAGCGCCTGGCCGAGCTTATCGATGCCGATCTGTTGGACGATGCGCAGTGTCTGATCACACGCCAGCGCATCGCGCAGATTCGTGAAGATATGCGTGAATACGACCGCAAGAATGACAGCAGACTCAGCGGTTGAACCAGTCGCTTCCGGCTTGGATTAAACGCATATGACCAAGTTGCCCACTGCGGAAATTCAGCAACAGGTACTCGATCTGCGTGCCCAAATCGAGGCGCATAATCATCGCTATTTCGTGCTTGACGAGCCGTCGATTCCGGATGTCGAATACGACAAGCTCGTGCGTCGGCTTGAACAGCTTGAACGCGACCATCCCGAGCTTGACGACCCCGATTCACCGACCCATCGCGTCGGCGCGCGTGTGGCCGAAGGCTTTGAAACCGTCGAACACGAAACGCCGATGCTGTCGTTGGCCAACGCCTTCGATGCCGAGGAGGTTGGCCAGTTTGATCAGCGCATTCGCGACCAGCTCGATCTGGCTGAACTCAGTTATCTGGCCGAGCCCAAGCTCGATGGGCTGGCGATCAGCCTGAAATATGTGGATGGCCGGCTGATTCAGGCCGCTACGCGCGGCGACGGCTATACCGGCGAGAACGTATCAGCCAACGTGCGCACGATTCGTTCGATTCCGCTCAAGTTGAACGCAGACCAGCTGCCCGATCAGTTTGAAGTTCGCGGCGAAATTTTTATGTCGCGTTCCGGCTTTGCCGAACTCAATCAGCGCCTGCAGGCCAATGACGAGAAGACCTTCGTCAATCCGCGCAATGCCGCTTCGGGTACGCTGCGGCAGCTCGATCCAGCTATCACGGCCGATCGCCCGCTGCGCTTCTATGCCTATGCCGCGCTGGGTCTCGATAGTGATGCAGGTATCGACTCGCAGTCGAGCGTGATGCAGCGGCTGCGCGAGATCGGCTTTCCGGTCAACCCGCTGATCCGCAAGGTTTCCGGTCTGCAAGGGCTGCTGGATTTTCATCGCGATACGCTGGCACAGCGCGACGAGCTCGATTACGATATTGATGGCGTGGTCTACAAGCTTGACGATTTCGATCAGCAGCTTGAGATGGGCTTCGTCAGCCGTTCGCCGCGCTGGGCGCTGGCGCATAAATTTCCGGCTGAGGAGGCAATTACGCGGCTGCGCGAGATCGAAGTGCAGGTCGGTCGCACGGGCAAGCTCACCCCCGTGGCGCGGCTTGAACCCGTGTTCGTCGGCGGGGTGACCGTGACCAATGCTACGCTGCATAACCTCGATGAAATTCGGCGCAAGGATGTACGTCCGGGCGATTATGTCATCGTGCGCCGGGCCGGCGATGTGATTCCCGAAGTGGTGCGTGCGATGACGGAAAAGCGTGAACAGGAATTACCCGAATGGAATCTGCCGACGCATTGTCCTGTGTGTGGTTCAAAGGTAGAACAGGTGGAAGGGCAGGCCGATGCGCGCTGTACAGGCGGCCTGGTCTGCGGTGCCCAGCGTCGCCGCGCGCTCGAGCACTTCGCCATGCGTACGGCCATGGATATTGATGGTCTTGGCAGTAAGAGTATCGATCAACTGGTCGAGCAGGAGCTGGTGCGGGACCCGTCGGACCTGTACCGGCTGTCGGCCGAAACGCTGGTCGGGCTCGAACGGATGGCTGAAAAATCGGCCGCGAATCTGGTCGAGGCGATCGACCGCAGCCGCAAGCCCGAGCTTGGACGCTTCCTGTTTGCCCTCGGCATCCGCGAAGTCGGGGAAGTCAGTGCGCAGTTGCTGGCCCGGTATTTCGGCACGCTCGATGCGCTGATGGCGGCCGATCCGGAGCAGTTGCAGGCGGTCGACGAGATCGGTCCGATCGTGGCCGGGCATGTGCATGAGTTTTTCAATGAAACAGCCAACCGCAAGGTTATTGATCGACTGCTCGAAGCCGGTGTTGAATGGCAGGCCGAGCAGCCTCTGGCCGATCAACCGCAGCCTTTGGATGACAAAACCTTTGTCCTGACCGGTAGTTTGGCTCAACTCAAGCGTTCGGCAGCCAAAGCTCGACTTGAAGCGCTTGGCGCGCGCGTTAGCGGTAGCGTATCGAAAAAGACCGATGCTGTTATCGCAGGCACCGATCCGGGTTCAAAGTTGACCAAGGCCGAAGAGCTGGGCGTCCCGGTGATGAACGAAGATGAACTGATTGCGCTGCTTAAGGAGCATGAAGCAGCAGCCTAAATATTGTCGCTCGCGCTACAATAAAATTAATCAACGGCGAGCCGCTTGCATGTCCGCACACACAATCACTCTAACGCGACCTGATGACTGGCATTTGCACGTTCGCGATGGCGAAATGCTCAAAACCGTTGTGCCCGACACCGCGCGTTGCTTTGCGCGAGCGATTATCATGCCGAATCTCAAGCCGCCGGTCACTACCGTCGCCCAGGCCGAAGCCTATCGGCAGCGCATTATGGCGGTTTTACCGGCTGATTCCGATTTGAATTTCAAGTTCAATCCACTCATGACGCTCTATCTGACCGAAAACACCTCGCCCGATGAGATTCAGCGCGCCAAGGATTCTGAATTTGTCCATGCGGTCAAATATTATCCGGCCGGTGCGACGACCAATTCCGACAGCGGTGTGCGCGATCTCAGCAAAGTTGATGCGGTGTTTGAGGTTATGCAGGAGGTTGATCTGCCGCTGCTGCTGCATGGCGAGGTGACCGATCACGATATCGACGTGTTCGACCGCGAGGCGGTATTTATTGAGCGTCATCTGAGTCGGATTAATCGTCAGTTTCCTGAGCTGCGCACAGTACTCGAACACATCACAACCCAAGACTCGGCCGATTACGTGTTGGCGGCGTCTGACCAGGTCGCTGCCACCATTACCGTGCATCATCTACTGCTCAATCGCAACGCCATGTTTGAAGGCGGTTTACGGCCGCATCATTATTGTCTGCCGCTGATCAAGCGCGAAAGCCATCGCCAGGCCCTGGTTGAGGCCGCAACCAGCGGCAGCCCCAAGTTTTTCCTCGGTACCGACTCGGCGCCGCACCCGAAACACGCCAAGGAATCCGACTGCGG
>JBCCHH010000162.1:0-4955 GCA_039028855.1 Pseudomonadota bacterium
CTTCTTCGAGAATATCCCAGACTTCACCTTCTTCTTTCTCGACCAGCTTTTTGGCCGCCTTGATCGTCGGCGCCATACCACGCCGCTGCAGTTTCGAGAAGATAAACGGCTTGAACAGCTCCAGTGCCATCTTCTTCGGCAGACCGCACTCGTGCAGTTTCAGCGTCGGGCCGACCACGATAACCGAACGGCCCGAATAGTCAACGCGCTTACCGAGCAGGTTCTGACGGAACCGGCCCTGCTTGCCTTTGATCATATCGGCCAGCGACTTCAACGGGCGCTTGTTGGTGCCGGTAATGGCGCGACCGCGACGGCCGTTATCGAGCAGCGCATCGACTGATTCCTGCAGCATGCGCTTTTCGTTGCGTACGATGATATCGGGTGCGTTCAGATCCAGCAGTCGCTTCAGGCGATTGTTGCGGTTGATCACACGACGATATAAATCATTCAGATCCGAGGTCGCGAAACGACCGCCATCGAGTGGCACGAGCGGACGTAGATCCGGCGGCAATACCGGCAGTACGGTCAGAATCATGAACTCGGGACGATTGCCTGACTCCAGAAACGCCTCGACCAGCTTAATACGCTTGGTCAGACGCTTGATCTTGGTTTCCGAATTGGTCGAGCCGATTTCTTCGCGCAGATTGGCCAGCTCGGACGCCAGATCGACGTTTTTGAGTAGATCGTAGACCGCCTCGGCACCCATCTTGGCATCGAAATCATCGCCATAGGTTTCGACCGCGTCGAGATACTGTTCGTCGGTCAAGAGCTGACCGCGCTCAAGCGGCGTCATGCCGGGCTCAAGCACCAGATAGGATTCAAAGTACAGAATGCGCTCGATATCGCGCAGGGTCATATCCAGCATCAAGCCGATACGCGACGGCAATGACTTCAAGAACCAGATGTGCGCAACCGGGCTGGCCAGATCGATATGGCCCATGCGCTCACGGCGCACCTTGGTCAGCGTCACTTCGGTACCGCACTTTTCGCACTTCACACCACGGTGCTTCATGCGCTTGTACTTGCCGCACAGGCATTCATAGTCCTTGACTGGACCGAAAATAGCGGCACAGAACAGACCCTCGCGCTCGGGCTTGAAGGTGCGATAGTTAATCGTTTCCGGCTTCTTGACCTCGCCAAAAGACCAGGAGCGGATCATGTCGGGCTGAGCCAGACCGATACGAATCGCATCAAAATCGGTGATTTGATGCTGGCGCTTATAGAAATTCAATAAATCGCGCATAGTAAGATCCTCCTCCTGTGATCAGGATTCTTCGAGTTCAATATTGATGCCGAGCGAGCGGATTTCCTTCACCAGTACGTTGAAGGATTCCGGCATACCGGCAACCATGCGATGGTTGCCGTCGACAATGGATTTATACATCTGATTACGGCCCTGTACATCGTCGGATTTAACGGTGAGCATTTCCTGCAGCGTGTAGGCCGCGCCATAGGCTTCGAGCGCCCACACTTCCATTTCACCGAAACGCTGACCGCCGAACTGGGCTTTACCGCCGAGCGGCTGCTGCGTAACGAGGCTATATGGACCGGTCGAACGTGCGTGCATCTTGTCGTCGACCAGATGGTTGAGCTTGAGCATATACATGATGCCAACCGTGACCGGACGATCGAACGGATCGCCGGTGCGACCGTCATACAGCGTGGTCTGACCGCTTTCCGGCAGTTCAGCCATGTTCAGCAGTTTCTTGATTTCGATCTCGTCGGCACCGTCGAATACCGGCGTGCCCATTGGTACACCGCCGGTCAGGTTATGCGCCAGTTCCCTGACTTCGTCTTCGCTGAAGTCTTTCATATTGACGCGACCCGGACGATCGGAGTTGTATACATCGCCGATAAACTTGCGTAGCTTGGCAACCGACTGATTTTCATCGATCATCTGCTGAATTTTGTGGCCAAGACCACGTGCAGCCCAGCCCAGATGGGTCTCGAGCACCTGGCCGATGTTCATCCGCGACGGTACGCCGAGCGGGTTCAGCACGATATCGACTGATTCACCGTTTTCGGTGTACGGCATGTCTTCAACCGGCACGATGGTCGAGATCACGCCCTTGTTACCGTGACGGCCCGCCATCTTGTCTCCGGGCTGCATGCGGCGCTTCACGGCCAGATAGACCTTGGCCATCTTCAGCACACCCGGCGCCAGATCGTCGCCGCGGGTGATCTTATCTTTCTTCTCGGCAAACTTCTCGTCCGACAGCTTGCGCTGTTTTTCGAGCTGACGTTGTGCGCTTTCGAGCATGTCCTGGGCGTCATCGGCACGCATGCGCAGCTTGAACCACTGATCGCGCTTGAGCTCGGCCAGATAGGCTGCAGTCACCTTGACACCCTTTTTCAGGTCTGGGCCTTTATCAACCACTTTGTTGACCAGGGCGGCTTCGAGACGGTTGAAGATCGCGTCCTCCATGATGCGTAGCTGGTCGTCGAGATCCTTGCGCACCTGGTCGATGTGTTGCTTCTCGATCGAGATCGCGCGCGCATCCTTGTCGACGCCTTCGCGCGTAAACACCTGCACGTCGATGACAGTACCGTCCATGCCGCTTGGCACGCGCAGCGAGGTGTCTTTGACGTCGGACGCTTTCTCACCGAAGATCGCACGCAGCAGCTTTTCTTCCGGCGTCAGTTGGGTTTCACCCTTTGGCGTCACTTTGCCGACCAGAATATCGCCAGCACGCACCTCGGCACCGATGTAGACGATACCAGCCTCATCGAGCTTGCTCAACGTATACTCATTCACGTTCGGAATATCGCCGGTGATTTCTTCTGAACCCAGCTTGGTATCGCGCGCGACGCAGGTCAGCTCTTCGATATGAATCGAGGTAAAGCGGTCTTCCTGCACGACGCGCTCGGAGATCAGGATCGAATCCTCGAAGTTGTAGCCGTTCCACGGCATGAACGCGACCAGCATGTTCTGGCCCAGCGCCAGCTCGCCAAGATCGGTTGACGGGCCGTCAGCCAATACATCACGTTGCTTGACCACATCACCAACCTTCACCAGCGGGCGCTGATTCATGCAGGTGTTCTGGTTCGAGCGCTGATACTTGACCAGATTGTAGATATCGACACCCGGATCGTCCTTGCCAACTTCATCTTCATTTGCGCGCACGACGATTCGACCGGCATCAACCTGGTCGACTACGCCGCCGCGCTCGGCGACGGCCGTTACGCCCGAGTCGGTCGCGACGACACGCTCCAAACCGGTACCGACCAGCGGCTTGTCGGCACGCAGTGTCGGCACGGCCTGACGCTGCATGTTCGAGCCCATCAAGGCGTGGTTGGCGTCATCGTGCTCGAGGAAAGGCACCATCGCGGCCGCGACCGAAACAATCTGGCGCGGCGATACGTCGATGTACTCGATTTCTTCCGGAGTTTTCAGCGTGAACTCGCCAAGGTGACGGCAGGCAACCAGCTCATCACTAAGCTTGCGATTCTTGTCGAGTTCGGCATTGGCCTGGGCGATCACATAATCGCCTTCTTCGATCGCCGACAAATAGGTTACTTCATCCGTAACTTTGCCTTTGACAACCTTGGCATACGGCGTTTCGAGAAAACCGTAATGATTGGTTCTGGCATAGACAGCCAATGAGTTGATCAGGCCGATGTTCGGACCTTCCGGCGTTTCGATCGGGCACAGGCGACCGTAGTGCGTAGTGTGCACATCACGCACTTCAAAACCGGCACGTTCACGCGTCAAACCACCCGGGCCCAGCGCCGAGACGCGGCGCTTGTGCGTAATTTCACTCAATGGGTTGTTCTGATCCATAAACTGCGATAACTGCGACGAACCGAAGAACTCCTTGATCGCGGCCGCGACCGGCTTCGAGTTGATCAGGTCCTGCGGCGCCAGGCCTTCACTTTCGGCCATGCTCAAACGCTCGCGCACCGCGCGCTCGACGCGAACCAGGCCGATGCGGAACTGGTTTTCAGCCATTTCGCCGACTGAACGTACGCGACGGTTACCGAGGTGATCGATATCATCAACCGTGCCGTTACCGTTGCGGATGTCAATCAATACTTTGAGCACAGCCAGGATATCGTCGCGATCGAGAATGCCCGAACCTTCGACTTCCTTGCGGCCGACGCGGCGGTTGAACTTCATGCGACCGACGGTCGAAAGGTCGTAGCGTTCGGGCGTAAAGAACAGATTCTTGAACAAGTTCTGCGCCGCTTCCTTGGTCGGCGGTTCGCCCGGACGCATCATCTTGTAGATTTCCCACAGTGCTTCGAGCTCGTTCGAGGTCGGGTCAATACGCAATGTGTTGGAAATGTACGGGCCCTGATCAAGATCGTTGACATACAGGATGTCAAAGCTCTTGATCTTGGCCTCACGCAGCGCTTCGAGTAACTCGGCTGTGATTTCATCGTTGGCCGCGGCCAGCAACTCACCGCTGTCGGTATCGATAATCGAACGCGCCAGGATGCGGCCGATCAGATACTCGTCTGACACATCCAGCGACTTGACCTTGGCTTCTTCAATCTGCTTGACGTGACGCGCGGTAATGCGCTTGTCCTTAGCAACGATCACATTGCCTTTGCCGTCGCTGATATCGCTGAGCGCGGTCTCTCCGCGCAGACGCGATGCGACCAGATCGAGCTTGGCATCGCTCTTGCGCAAAGTCACACGAGACTTCTCGAAGAAGGTATCGAGAATTTCTTCCTCTTCCATACCGAGCGCGCGCAGCAGAATCGTCACCGGCAGTTTGCGGCGACGGTCGATACGCGTGAACACGCAGTCTTTCGGGTCGAACTCAAAATCGAGCCAGCTACCGCGATACGGAATCACACGTGCGTTGTACAGCAGCTTGCCCGAAGAATGGGTCTTGCCGCGATCGTGATCATAGAATACGCCCGGCGAACGGTGCATCTGGTTGACGATCACGCGCTCGGTACCATTGATGATAAAAGTGCCGGTTTCGGTCATCAGCGGCAGATCGCCC
>JBCCHH010000163.1:0-4938 GCA_039028855.1 Pseudomonadota bacterium
AGATTATCTGACATATAAATTGGATTATTTGGGCTATTTATAACCAATGCATTCTATCAGAATAGCTTCCAACGGTAATTCAGGTTGCCGTAATCGATGCGCAGGCATTACGAAATCGCCGCATCGAATGAACTGGAAACTGATTTAACCAACAACAAGTAACTGAATAACAGGAGAAATTCATATGATCCGCAAATTAATGCAACTGACCGCACTGCTCATGCTGGGCCTGGCGCTGACCGGCGCGGTATTGGCCGAGCCGCCGAAAACTGAAAATGGCGTAACCCGAGTCCATTTGGATGAATATAACGGCTACTTCTCAGCAAAGGAAACGCTGGCCAGCCTCAAGCCCGGCACTTATGAGTTTGTCATTACGAATAAAGCGGACAAGACGGTCGGCTGGCTGATTCAGAACGGCAGAACGCATGAGCGTCTGGATATGTTCCCGCTGCAGCCGGGCCAGACGCGCACGAGCCGGGTCGAAATCACCAGCGATGGTTTTCGCTATCGTTGCCCGATTAATCCGACGCCCTGGTATGACGTGAGCGTAAGCGAGTAACTGTCCACGCTACACTCCAAGCTATAAAATCAAACGCCCGCATGAGCGGGCGTTTTTCGTAGCGGGTACAAGGGCATCTGCGCTTTGAAGCTGGGTGCATTCGGTTTCAATACAGACTCGTTTTCAGGGTTCAAAATCGCGCACCAGTTCGACGATTCTGGCCAGCACAGAGTTAACCGCAAACTGATCAATATTGCCTGCGGTATCGTTGGCAAGGCCTACGACTATGTACGGCGGGAAGTCGCCCGAGTTTTCTAACAGCCAGGCATTGGCCAGAATGTTCAAATCGTCCACGGATGAAGACAGGCTTCCGCCTTTGTACCAGACCCGGTCCCATTCATCTCGAATATTCGGGAATGCCGCGGTGGAACCCATCGCGATGTCGACTGTTTCGAACGCATCGTTTTGCTCGCTCGTGTCGTACAGGCCGGCCAGGGTCTGACAAATATCGACAGGCGAGGCGGCCCAAGTGCCGTTGGTAATAATGTCTTCATGCAGGAATGGATAGAACTCCGGCACTGAAGACCCCAGCGGTTCGATCTGATTGACCAGAAACTGCTGCTGAAAAGACTCGCTACCGTTGACGTAGGACTGCGCCGTCGGCAGATCAAAGCGCGAGAACACATGAAACTGCTCGCTGATATTCAAGAAGGGTCGTAGAAGATCGGGATCGGCCACGCCGTACTCTTCGACGATTTGGCCAATCAGGTCGCGCCCAACCAGCTCGTGCAGATGATCCGTTGCCGTGTTGTCACTGATCCCCATCATCAGCGTAGCCATATCCTGGACCGAAAACACCGTACCCAGCGGGTTGATATTGATCGTGCCGCCCGCGCCAAGCTCTTCAGCCACGAGTGTAACGGTGTCGTCGGCGTTGATCTGGTTTTGCGATAGTTCGGTCGCAACCCCGCCCAATACCCACATTTTGAAGACTGAGCCCAGGCCACGTGTAGTCATGGCCTGGCGCTGCTGGATTGGTCGGCACTGGCCCTGACGATCAATGTAGCCGACGAAAATCGAGTTCTGTGGGTCCAGAGCTTCGAATTTATTGACCGCCTGTTGTAAATCCAGCAATTGGTCATCGGGGAATTGCACGGTTCCGAAGAAGTTCTGTACCTGCAGAAATGAGATTTGCTCAGTACCCGAATACAGACTGTTGATCTGCAAGAATCCGCTGCTGTCCGGTCCAGTGATGCCATCTATGACAGCCACCGCGCCAACGGGTGTCATGGTTATCAGATCAGTGATCTCTGCATCGGGATAATTGACTCTCAGGTTATCGTTGAAGAAATCGGCAATTACCGAAGCATCGAAAGCCGAAGTAAAGTGCTGTTCGACTTCGGTGATGGTCGTGTTTTCGCCTACCGCCAGCTCCGAAATGAGCCATTGCAGCTGTCTGGCGACCGGGTAGTCGGGCAGTACGTATTGCCCATTGGAGGTCGGAAACTGAGGTTCGATCACTTCGCCCTCGAAACCGCTGATCCAAAGCGCATCTTCTGCTGCGATCGGCTGTGCATCGGCCGTAGAGACAAACGCGAGAATGGTCAGTGCTGCCAATGCACTGAATGTACAGGAATGAGACATGATCAATCGCTATGCATACAAAGGGTTCGTCTAGATATGCGCAATCTGGACATAAAACCTATCAATAAATTTGAAACAGTTAGCATTTCCGCTAAACAGCCTTCGAATCGGTTACAGTAAGGAAAAGGGAATTCAGGTGGTTCATCCACGATTTCAATGAACCAATCAGGCGATGTGACGCAGATGCTGAATCGCTGGGCGGCCGGAGAGGAGGCGGCACGCGACCGCCTGGTCGAGCAGGTCTATTTCGAGCTCAAGAAGATTGCCCGGTCGCGTTTCGCGCTTGAGCGTGCCAGTCACACTTTGCAGCCCACGGCACTGGTACATGAGGCCTATTTGAAACTGGTCCAGTCCGAAAATGCTTCATGGGAAAATCGCGTGCATTTCATCGCAGTATCCGCTCGCGTCATGCGACAGATTCTGGTCGATAGTGGTCGACGTAAACAGGCGTTGAAGCGTCAGGCGCCGGACGCACAGACCTTGATCGTAGGCAGTGATGAGCTTGAGAATGAAAAGATCAATCTGCTGTTGCTCGAAGATGCGCTCGTCCGATTGGAACAGCTCTCGCCACGACAGGCTCAGGTCGTCGAGCTGCGTTATTTTGGTGGTTTGACGGTGCCCGAAGTCGCAGCCGTTCTCGATGTTTCCGAGGCTACGGTCAACCGCGCATGGCGCAGTGCCCGAAGCTGGCTGTATCTACAGTTTCAGGACAAGCAGAATTAAGCAATGGCTGATCGGATTGATCCAGCGACCGAAGCGCGTGCGCTCGAGTTATTTTCCCAAAGTATGGAGTTACCGCCGGCCGAACGTCAGCGCTGGCTCAGTGAACAGGCCGGTGATGATGAAGCCTTAACCGATCAGCTCAGACGATTGAGCGAGGCTGAAGCGCGCAGTACCGGGTTTCTTGAGCAGTCGCCGCAATTTGCGCTGCGTCCGGATCGAATCGGCACCCAGGTTGGCGCCTACACGATTATCGATGAGCATGCGATTGGCGGCATGAGTACGGTCTATCGTGCCCAGCGCAGCGACGGTGCATTCGAACAACAGGTCGCGATCAAGGTGTTCGATGCCGTGCACTTGCGTGGCGATATGGCCGCGCGTTTTGCTGCCGAGCGCCGAATTCTGGCTGCGCTTGAGCATCCAGCCATCGCCCGTGTGATTGATGGTGGTGAGTTGGATGACCGCACGCCCTACGTGGTGATGGAGTGGATTGAAGGCGAACCGATCACGCCCTATTGCAATCGTCATGAGCTTGATCTGGTCGCGCGGTTGTTATTGTTCAACCGAGTCTGTGAAGCGCTGCAACTGGCCCATCAGCGTGGCGTAGTCCATCGCGATATTAAGCCCGGCAACGTGCTAGTGAATGATTCAGGCGAGCCGAAACTGATTGACTTCGGCATCGCCAAATTGCTTGAGCCCGACATGATCGGCAGTGACTTGCCCGAAACCCGACTCGGGCTTCAATTGATGACGCCCGAATATGCGAGCCCGGAGCAGATCCGCAGCCTGAACGTCGGCCAGCCCAGCGATGTGTATTCGCTTGGCGTATTGCTGTATGAGCTATTGACGGGTACGCGGCCATATCAACTGGCCGGCCTGTCGCCGGCCGAGATTGAGCTCACGGTATGTGAATCCATTGCTATTGAGCCGAGTGTCATGGTCGCTTCGTCTCGAGCGTCTCCGCCACCGGGCCTCGGCGATGTTCATCCATTCAAACGCAAGCTCAAAGGCGATCTGGATCGCATCGTCATGACCGCGATGCGGCATGAACCTGAGCAACGCTATCACTCAGTTGCAGCATTCTCGGACGATATTCAGCGTTACCTTGCCAACAAACCCGTGCGCGCGCGCGGTGCTTCGGCAAGCTATCGGGCTGCAAAATTTATCGCTCGCCATCGCGCCGGATTCAGCGCGACCGTGATTGCTTTTGCCGCACTCGTCAGCGCACTGATTGTTGTGCAGATTCAGGCGACCGAAGCGCGCAAACAGGCCGAGCGCGCCGAATCGTCGAGCCAGTTTCTAACCGAAATGATCGGTCGCGCTGATCCGTTTGAGTTGTCTGCCGAGCCTACGCTGGCCGGCGCTATTCGAGCCTCGATTCCGGATCTAGATGAGCGATTTAGCGGTCAGCCGGAATTGGAAGCGGATATGCGTTTTGCGATTGGCAATGCGTTTTTGAACCTGGGTGAGTTACTTGAAGCCCGACAACAGCTTGAACAAGCGCTGGATCTTTGGCGTGTGCATTCGGCCCCGATATCTCAAGCTCGAGCGCATAGTTCGCTCGGTCTTATTGATTCAGCCGAAGCGAATTTTTCGATCGCAGCCGATCATTTTCAACAGGGTCTGGATCTGCTGGATGGAATGAACAGCCCGGCAGCAAAACGGTTGAGAGCGACGGTACTGAATAACTGGTCATCAATGATGATCAAGACCGGTGACTACGAGAAAAGCGCGGAGCTGGCTCGGACAGCCCTGAGCATTGCTGAACAGCCGGATGTTGATGAACGGCTGGAAGACACTGCGAATATTTGGCTGAACTATGCAACAGCGCTGAATAATCTGGGTGAGCTGGAGGGCTCACTGGAAGCCTTCGAACATACACTGCAGATTCTTCGTCAGGTTGGCGCTGAAAACACGCCCGATTATGCGGCTACCTTGAACAACATGGCTTTTTTATATTTCAAAATGGACCGTCTGGATGATTCGATTGAAGCCATGAAACAATCATTAGCCATTAACGAGAGTACGCTTGGCGAAGACCATATGGATCTCTCTATTCCATTAGGCAATATTTC
>JBCCHH010000164.1:0-4926 GCA_039028855.1 Pseudomonadota bacterium
TAACCATGCTTGGTCTGTTAGTAGCGCTGTTGATGGCGTTTTCAGGCCTATTGTCGATTGTGCGTTTTTATGGCTATCTGCTGACCGATGAATCCGAAGGCTTTAAATCGCGTTTCGGTCTGTTCGACCGGCGCGAAAAGACCTTGAAAAAAATTAAGCTGCACAGCATCGAAATGGTGCAAACGGCCATCGGTCGCGCGATCGGGCGCTGGCATCTGATCGGTCATCAAACCGGCATGAACCTGCTGGGCGGGCCGGAGATGAAATTTCTTGTGCCCGGTGTGGCGGATGATCGAATTGACGAACTGGCAGGCGCGGTGGACGACTACCACTCGCAATCAGCGCCCGACTGGAGGCCGATTGATCGGCTGTTTCGTACTATGCTGTGGCTGCGGTTCAGCGTTCTGCTCATTGCTATTGCCGTGCTGCTGCAGTTTGTTGCGGACGACTTCCCGAAGTATATGGACCTCGCCAGTCTGGGCGTGCTGACATTCAACGGGCTCTTGCTGTATCTGATTCACCTGCGCTGCAAGCGCTGGGGCTATCTGCATACAGCCGATATCGTGATGATTCGTTCGGGCCTGGTCGGCCAGAACATTATGCGATTTGAACCAAACAGCGTGCAGCAGATCAGCGTAACGCAAAGCCCGTTGCAGCGCAGGCGTAATATCGCCAGCATCACCATTCGCCTGCCGCATGGTGAAGTGAGCGTGCCCTGGATTCCGCTTGACGATGCGCGCTCAATGGCCAATCGCTTGCTGTATCAAATTGAGAGTAAGCAGGTGTTTTCGCTGTAAGCCCGGTTCAGATCAGAATCACTCTATTGCCTGACGTATCTGAATCAGTACTGCCGAGGATTCTGAAGTAGCAATCGGATCACTAATCCCTTCGAGATCGCCGGGCTGTGCAATGGCATTGCCCGTAGCGCTGATGCGCGCAACGATTTCGACCTGATCAAAGCTTGAAAGCGTGAGTCCGGGTGCCATGGCGTCGGCATCGGATAATGAAAGTTCTACCGGCCAATCGCTAACCGGCAATCGCTGTACGGCCAATGGGGCGGGTGGGCCGCTCAGGGCGCGTGCGAATACGAACAGGGTCTCGTTTCCGCTCAGTTCGGCTTGCAGATTCTCATCAAGATCGATGCGCACGCTGATGGCTGCATCGGCTTCGGTCGGATTAACGTCGGCAGCGATCGTATTCGCTTCACTCGAGACTGAAGGAGCGTTGGTTTCGATGCCAGCCCCGGCATGTACGTCGCCCAGCCCGGTCAGCATCTGTTCAGCGCGGCGGATTTGCTGCTGCACCTGTTCGAGCACGCTGCCTTCGGGCAATAGTGGTTCTAGCGTGCGCCAGCGTGCGATCGCCGTGTCGAAATCTCGCTGCTGGAAGGCATCGATACCGGACAGCCAAAGCGCTTTCTGGTTATCGGGCTGAATGCTTAAGGCATGATCGATGAGTTGACGGGATTCATCCGGCAGTGCCGTTTGGCCGGAGGCAAAAAGCAGCGTTTCGGCCAGTTCAACCAACGCGAAGGGCTCATCGGGATCTAAATACAGCACGCGCCGCCAGGCGCCTTCGGCGGCCGAGAACTGCTGCAGGTTCTTCTGGATGATGCCGATCTGCAGCCAGGCTTCGATATCGCGCGGTTCGTTGACGACAGTGGCGGTCAAATCGCCGAGCATCTGGCGCAGTTCGGCAGAGCGTGAAGTGTCCGGCTGCAGGCCCTGTGGCGTGCCGATGGCCTGATACAGGCTAAAGGTCGCCAGCGGAATCAGCACCAGCAGCAGCAAGCCAAGGCCGTGCCCGATGCCGGAATGATTCTGCGTGTCGTTGAGCTGCTGCTGCAAATCGGCACGACGCTGTTGCCAGTCGTTCGGCGCAAGGTCGGGACCGGCTGTTTCAATCGTGCGGATGCGCTGACGAAGATCACGCTCGCGTGCGCTGCGCGCCATCAGCGGTCGCAGGGTGAAGAAAAGCGCCAGCGCAATGGCTACTGCGGTCAGCAGATAGAACGTCATCATGGTTGGTGAACTCAGTTTCGTTGTTGGAGCATGCTGCGCCGCCGCCGAATCATGAAGATGCAGGCGATGCCGCCAATGACCAATAATAACGGCGGGCCGGCCCAGAGCAAATAGGTGTGTGCGGCGAAGGGTGGCGTGTACAGCACGAAATCGCCGTAGCGTTCGCGCATGAAGTTGCGGATCTCGCTGTCGGCGCGACCCTCGCGAATCTGGGCGTAGACCGCGCTGCGCAGGTCGGCCGCCAATGGCACGTCGGAGCTGGCCAGCGACTGGTTCTGGCAGACCGTACAGCGGATTTCGTCGATCAGCGAGTGATAGCGCTCGCGCTCAGTTTCGGAGCTGAATTCCAGCGGTTCGATTGGATTGGTCGCCCAGCTTGTGATTGCAAAAGCCAGTAATACAGCGGCCGGCATTCGGACCATTGTCGAGATACTCACGATTCGACCTCGGCTAGTGCCTGATCGGCTGCGGCTTCGAGCATGAGTTGATCGATGCGCGCAACCAGATCGGCGTAGATTTCATCGTTAATCGCGCCGATCTGTTTATGCCGGATGATGCCCTTGTGGTCGATCAGAAACGTCTCGGGCGAGCCGTACACGCCCAGGTCAATCGCCGTATTGCCAACGTAATCAACGAGCTGCAGATCCCAGGAATCGCCATAGAAATCGAGCCAGCGCAGCGCATCTTCGCGCTCGTCTTTCCAGTTCAGGCCGATTAATTGTGCGGGCGATTCCTGGCCCAGCCGGGTGATCCACGGATGCTCGTCTCGGCAGGTTGGGCACCAGCTACCCCAGACGTTCAAGATAAACGGTTGACCGAGCAGCTCATCGCGCGTGACCTGAATTTCAGGCTCATGCAGCATAGGCAGCGAAAAATCGGGCACGGGCTTGTCGATCAGCGGGGTCTGGACAATCTGGCGCTGATCGGCTGTAAACAGGCCGGTCAGCAGCAGGCCGACCAGCAGGGCAAAAACGACCAGTGGAAGTGCCAGTCGAATCATGCTGGGACCTGTTCAGGGCCAGCGGTTGATTCATCCGAAGTCTTGTTCACTGCACGCTCCGCTCGGCGAATGCGGCGGTAGCGTGGATCGCTCGCCGCGACCATGCCGCCGATCAACATAAACACCGCGCCGCCCCAGATCCAGCGGATGAAGGGCTTGACGTGGATGCGAATCGACCAGGCGTTGCCGTCGAGCTGCTGACCCATGGCGATGTAGATATCGCGCACGAAACCGGGGCGCAGATCGACCTGCGTCATGACGTCGCCGGAGCGGTAATACAGCCGTTTTTGCGGTACCATTTCAGCCCAGACTTCGCCATCTTTCAACACCGTGACGCGCGCTTCCTCGGCGGCCCAGTTCGGGCCCTTGACCGTGGCGACTTCATTCAGGCGGAATTCAAGGCCGGCGGTCTGGACGGATTGACCGGGTTCGATACGGAAATCGGTTTCGACGGTGCTCGATTCAACCATGGCAACGCCGATCACAAACACACCAACGCCGAAATGTGCCAGCGTCATGCCCCACTGGCCGCGCGTCAGGCCGAAACTGGTTTGACGGTATTGACGCATCAAATACGACAAGGCGCCAAACATCAGCCACAGGCCGCCGACCCAGCCGGAGATGGCGCGCAGACTCATCGCGTCGAGCAGCCAGCAGATCAGTACGCCGCCGACAATGGCCGCAAGAAATGCCAGCAGCAGCGGCTGAACGGTGCGGACAAATTCATCCTTGCCCCAGCGCGACATTGGCCCAAGCGGCATCAGCATCACCAGCGGCGTCATCAGCAGAATAAACATCGCGCCGAAGTAGGGCGGGCCGACCGAAATCTGGCCCCAGCCCATGAAGTCGATCAGAATCGGATACAGCGTGCCGAGCAGCACCATGGCCGCGGCGACAACGAAGAACAGATTATTGACCAGCAGTAGCGACTCGCGGCTGAGCCAGTCGAAGCCTTCGCCGTGTGCAATCCGTGGCGCACGCAGCGCAAACAACAGCAGCGCGGCGCCGGTCACAATCGCCAGGAAAATCAGAATAAACAGCCCGCGCTCGGGGTCGTTGGCGAAGGCGTGGACCGAGGTCAATACGCCGGAGCGTACCAGGAACGTGCCGAGCAGTGACAGCGAGAATGCGGCGATGCACAACAGCACCGTCCAGGCCGGAAACGCGCCGCGCTTTTCGGTTACGGCTTGAGAGTGAATCAGCGCGGTGCCGACTAGCCACGGCATGAACGAGGCATTTTCGACCGGGTCCCAGAACCACCAGCCACCCCAGCCGAGCTCGTAATAGGCCCACCAGGAGCCGAGCGCAATACCGCCGGTGAGAAAGGCCCAGGCGGCCAGCGTCCACGGGCGCGACCAGCGCACCCATTCGCGCTCGACCTTGCCGCCGAGCAGGCCGGCAATGGCAAAGGCAAACGAAACGGCAAAGCCGACGTAGCCCATGTACAGCAGCGGCGGGTGGAAGATCATGCCCGGGTCCTGCAGCAGCGGGTTCATGTCCTGGCCATCGGGCGGCGTCGGCAGCATGCGGTCGAACGGATTCGAGGTCAGCATCGTAAACAAGAGGAAGCCGATCGAAATCATCGCCATCACGGCCAGCACGCGGGCCAGAAATGCGCGCGGCAGCGTACGCGAGAACAGCACCACGGCAATCATCCAGCCGGCCAGCATCAGAATCCACAGCAATAAGGAACCTTCGTGCCCGCCCCATACAGCCGTGATGCGGTAGTACCACGGCAGCAGCAGATTGGAATTACTCGCAACATACAGCACGGTGAAATCGTGCTGCAGAAAGGCGGTTACGAGCATGGCGAACGCGGCCACGGCGAACACGAAATGGCCAATCGCCAGCGACGGCGCCAGATCAATCAGCCGGTCATGTCCACGCCAGGCACCATACAGCGGA
>JBCCHH010000165.1:0-4916 GCA_039028855.1 Pseudomonadota bacterium
CCGGATTATGGATTGGGGCAAATTCAAGTTTGAAGAATCCAAAAAGCAACAGGCTCAGCGCAAGAAACAGAAACAGATTCAGGTCAAGGAAGTTAAATTCCGCCCCGGTACGGAGGATCATGACTACGGCGTCAAGATGCGTAATCTGAATCGCTTCATCGAAGAAGGCAATAAAGTCAAAGTCACGCTACGCTTTCGTGGCCGTGAAATGGCTCACCAGGAACTCGGTATGGAACTGCTCAAGCGCGTTGAGGCTGATATGCAGGATCTGGTCGTGGTCGAACAGTTTCCGCGTATGGAAGGCCGCCAGATGGTGATGATGCTGTCGCCTAAATGATCCTAGCTATAAATAGCGGAACCGCAGATTACGCGGATTTCGCAGATTAAAAGCAATTAGAAACTGAAGTTTAAATGCGCATCGCCCCGGAAACTGATTAAGTATCCGGGGCGATTTTTTTAGAGGATTAATCCGCGTAATCTGCGGTTAAGACTTTTCTGCCCCTACAATACATACACGAACACGAACAGCACCAGCCAGACCACGTCGACGAAGTGCCAGTACCAGGCTACGGCTTCGAAGGCGAAGTGGTTCTTCGGCTCAAAGTGCCCTTTAACGCAGCGCAGCGTGATGACGATGAGCATGATCGAGCCGACCGTTACGTGCAGGCCGTGGAAACCAGTCAGCATGAAGAAGGTCGAACCGTAGATGCCCGAACCCAGGGTCAGGCCCAGGTCGCGATAGGCGTGGACATATTCGTACATCTGCAGGCCCAGGAACAGCGCGCCGAGCGCCACGGTCGCAATCATCCAGAACACGAGTGCGTTGCGCTTGAGCTTTTTTAGCGCGACATGGGCCATAGTGATGGTGGCGCCCGATAACAGCAGAATCAGCGTGTTGATCATCGGCAGTTCGAATGCACCAATGGTCTGGAAATCGCCACCGATGTTTTCCGGGCCATTGGTTGGCCATACCGCGAGATAGCCCGGATACAGCAATTCGTTAGTCATCACGCCGGTGCCTTCGCCGCCAAGCCACGGCACGGCAAAGATGCGGGCGTAGAACAGCGCGCCGAAGAAGGCAGCAAAGAACATCACTTCGGAGAAGATGAACCAGATCATGCCCTGGCGAAATGAGGCATCGACCTGATTGCTGTACAAGCCGCTTTCCGACTCCTTGATGACCTCGGCAAACCAGCCAAACAGCATAGTGATAACAATAGCAGCGCCGGCAATGGCCATCCATGGACCGAGATCACTACCGTTCATCCATTTGGCAAAGCCTGAGACAAGGACGAACAGACCCACCGAGCCGACGATCGGCCATTTGGCGGTGTGTGGAACGTAATAGGTACCTTGTGCCATGAAAACTCCCTAAAAATATCTTCGCGCTGCGTGTGCCACTTGAGTGATTACTGGGTGCTGGCGAGCGCGGTTGCATCTTCGTTGCGGTAAATGATATACGACAACGTAATCAAATCAACCTTGTCCGGCAAGTGATTGTCGACAAAAAACCGGACCGGCATTTCCTTGGCCTCACCCGGCATAAGCAACTGTTCGGTGAAGCAGAAGCATTCGGTCTTGTTGAAATACAGCGCGGCCTGGCCCGGTGCCACGCTCGGGACCGCCTGGGCGACGACCGGTACGTTGGAGCGATTGCGCGCCACATAATAGGTCTCGTACATGCGGCCGGGTTGTACGGTCATAAAGGTTTCGGAAGGTTCGAAATCCCACGGCAATTCCGAGTTGATATTCGAGTCGAAATGCACTTTGACGTGCCGATTCGGGTCAGCCATTTGATCCGCGCCAAGTTCAGCGACCTGATCGCCGGTGCGTCCACCGAGCCCGGTGATTTCGCAGAACTTGTCATACAGCGGCACCAACGCATAGCCGAAGCCAAACATCAACACGGCAATGACCACCAGCTTGGCGATGGTTTTGCCATTGGTCGATTTGATCTGGTCTTCAGTTCCAATCATGCAAACCACCCGAATACGCCGCGGCCGATGAAGGCGAAATAAATCATCGCTGCGACCAAAAACAACAGGCCGACCGTAAGCCAGACGCGCTTTTTGCGGCGCGTTAGGGCTTGCGAATCTTCAGGTCCTGTGCTCATGGGCGCGATTCAGCGTTCAGGCTTTCGCTGTGAGCTGCGACACGATCATCAACGATGGGTGGCGTGTCAAAGGTATGTAGCGGTGCGGGCGAGGGCACAGTCCATTCCAGACCGCGTGCGCCTTCCCAGACCTGGTCGGTGGCTTTTTCGCCGCCGCGCACACATTTGATCACGATCCAAAGGAAAATGAGTTGGCTGAAACCGAATGCAAAACCGCCAATGGACGAGATCATGTTGAACTCGGCGAACTGCACGCCATAGTCCGGAATCCGTCGCGGCATGCCAGCCAGGCCGAGGTAGTGCTGCGGGAAGAACAAGACGTTGACCGAGATGGTCGAGCACCAGAAATGAATCTTGCCGAGGCGTTCGTCGTACATATAGCCGGTCCACTTCGGAATCCAGTAGTAGGCTGCGGCCATGATCGCGAATATGGCGCCGGTCACAAGTACGTAGTGGAAGTGCGCTACAACAAAATAAGTGTCGTGATACTGGAAGTCGGCCGGTACGATGGCAAGCATGACGCCCGACAGGCCGCCAATTGTAAACAGAATGACGAAGCCGAGCGCGAACAGCATCGGCGTTTCAAACGTCATTGAGCCGCGCCACATCGTCGCGACCCAGTTGAACACCTTGATGCCGGTCGGCACCGCAATCACCATGGTGGCATACATGAAGAACAGCGCGCCACCCAACGGCATGCCGACGGTAAACATGTGATGGGCCCAGACAATGAACGACAGGAACGCGATCGATGCAGTCGCATAGACCATCGAGGTATAGCCGAACAACGGCTTGCGCGAGAAGGTCGGGATGATTTCAGACACAATCCCAAACGCCGGCAGGATCATGATGTACACCTCGGGGTGGCCGAAGAACCAGAAAATATGCTGGTACATGACCGGATCGCCACCGCCAGCGGCATCAAAGAAGCTCGTGCCGAAGAAGCGGTCGGTCAGCAGCATGGTCACCGCTCCGGCCAGTACCGGCATCCCGGCGATCAGCAGGAATGCGGTAATCAACCAGGTCCAGACAAACAGCGGCATGCGCAGCAGCGTCATACCCGGTGCGCGCATGTTTAAAATCGTTGCAATGATGTTGATCGCGCCCATGATCGACGAAATGCCCATCAAGTGGATCGCGAAAATCACAAACGCAAAGCTGTTGCCGCCCTGTAAAGACAATGGCGGATACAGCGTCCAGCCCGAAGCCGGAGCGCCGGACGGCATGAACAGCGTCGACAGCAGAATCAGGAAGGCAAACGGCAGTATCCAGAACGACCAGTTGTTCATGCGCGGCAGCGCCATGTCGGGTGCGCCGACCATCAGCGGCACCATCCAGTTGGCTAGGCCGACGAAGGCCGGCATGACTGCGCCGAAGATCATGACCAGCGCATGCATGGTGGTCATCTGATTGAAGAACTCCGGGTTGACCACCTGCAGGCCGGGCACAAATAACTCGGCGCGAATCACCAGTGCCATCGCGCCGCCGATGAAGAACATGGCCAGCGAGAAGAACAGATAGAGCGTGCCGATTTCCTTGTGGTTGGTCGTATATAACCAGCGCTTAAGGCCTGTGGGCTGCTCGTGATGATGTTCGTCGTGTGCGGTCGTTGCAGTCATGTTGTTACCTTGTCGATATGCGCCCTGGTTAGAGGCTGTTTCGTTTCGAGATTCAGTGCGTTATTTCGTTACGGTGCAGATGCTTCTACGCTGGCCAGTCCACCTTCACTTTCAATGGGTGAGGCCGTGGCCTGCTGCAGGTGATCGATCTGCGCCGGCTGAATCATGTCGCCGGTTGCGTTGCCGAACGAATTCCGTGTATAGGTCAGCGCAGCAGCGATATCCTGCGGCTGCAGGCGCTGGCCGAAGGCAGCCATGGCGGTACCGTCGCGTCCGTTCATCACGAGATCGATATGCGCTTCGATCTCGCCAGTAACAACCTCGCTGTTGGCCAGAGCCGGAAAGGCCGGTTGCATGCCGCTGCCGTCGATCTGGTGACAGGTGGCGCATTGAGCCTGATAAATGGTTTCGCCGTGTGCCATCAACTCATCGCGCGACCACAACCGTTCGACTTCGCTTTCGCTAGCAATGCTGTCCTGCTTCATGCCGGCCACCCAGGCGCGATACTCTTCGGGTAATACGGCTTCGATTACGATCGGCATGAAGCCGTGATCCTTGCCGCACAACTCGGCGCACTGGCCGCGGTAAATGCCCGGTTCGGTGATCTCTGTCCAGGCTTCGTTGATCATGCCCGGGATGGCGTCGCGCTTCCAGCCCAGATCGGGCACCCACCAGGAGTGAATCACGTCGTCGGCGGTCAGCAGAAAGCGGATGCGTGTGTCGGTCGGCAGTACCACGCGATTGTCGACTTCGAGCAGATAATTATCGACCTCATAGGGGCTCAGGGTAGAGCCTTTCTGACGCGCATAGTTGCTGTCGCGATCAAGCGCGGAATAGAAATCGAGTTCATCTTCGAGGTATTCGTAGCGCCACAGCCATTGATAGCCCGTGACCTTGATGTTCATTTCGGCGCCGCTGGTATCTTCCATTTCAATCAGCACAATCGTTGCCGGCACGGCCATGACAATCAGAATGAGGATAGGAATGACGGTCCAGATCACTTCAGCCTTGGTTGAGTGGCTGAATTGCGCCGCTTCAGCCCCGCGCGATTTGCGGTGCAGAATCATTGAAGTGAACATCGCGGCAAATACCAGCACGCCAATAATTGAAACTATGATCAGCACGAACATGTGTACTTCGTACACGCTTTGACTGAACGGCGTGACGCCCGGGCGCATGTTGTC
>JBCCHH010000166.1:0-4833 GCA_039028855.1 Pseudomonadota bacterium
CAGCCAGCGTTTCACGGCCATAGACCTCCGGCTCGCGCGTACCGAGCAGATTCAGATTCGGGCCATGCAGAACGAGTATTCGCACCCTGCGCTTGATCCTTTTTCGACAGTTTCATTCAACAGGTTGGGCAGTGTGCAACAAAACGCAGCGGATTACCAGCTTTGATTTATGTGCCGTTTAATGCATGATCTCGGCAGAATGAACGGAGATCGGGGATTTTCTAAAAAGCGGGAACCGCAGATTACGCGGATTTCGCAGATGGAAAAACAAAGCTATTGGACAACTAACACATTGAACGCGAATAACGATAAGCACTCCAGATTTTAATATCGATAGCTGTAGCGTTTTTACGTTTATTCGAGTTTTATAGTTTTTAATCTGCGGTTATAAAGCCTTCAAAGTGACGGCGTGACGTGTTCTTCCAGATGCTCGGGCTTCACTTCGCCCAAATGCTGCCAGCGCACGATGCCTGCGGCGTCGACGAACACAGTGTACGGCAGCATGCCGTTGGCATTGCCGAAAGCTTGTTGGGTTTGCATCACATCGGTCGTACCGATCAGGATGGTATAGCTGATGCCGAGTTCTTCGACAAACTCGCGCACGTTGCCGGGTTCGTCAATCGCGATGCCAACCAGTTGCAAGCGATCGGCCTTGCTTTCGGCATAGTCCTGAAACATCGGCATTTCGCGCACGCACGGTGCGCACCAGGTGGCCCAGAAGTTGACCAGCACGGGCTGACCGGCGAAGTCTTCGTGGCTGACAAGCTGCCCATTGATATCGGCATGACGAAATGCGGGCATGGCATCGCCGACGCTCATGCCCTGACTGGTATCCAGCGTCGGCACCGGCGGCGGTTCGCGCAGAAAACGACCGGCCACCAAACCCAGCGCAAGCGCCAGCACAGCCACGCCGATCAGCATCAAAAAAGTTTTCATGTGCGGCATTGTACTGTGCGGTCTATAAAAGCAATCACAGACTTTGTCGCTTGATCAAAAAGCTTTGAACCGCAGATGTACGCAGATTAAAAGTCAACCGCTTTGGAGCCGGAAAAACCAGCAATGATAGAAATGTTCAGCCTTACTCGCGTGCATTCGCGATTCAGGTTTTTTCATCAGCGAAATCAGCGTAATCTGCGCTTACAGGGTTTTTGCCTTTCTATCCGCCTACTCTACAGTTCCCACATTTCAGCGTGCTGCGGCTTCCACCTGCAGCAGATGCGGCTGAAATTCTTCCGGCGACATAAAGCCGAACATGCGGAAGCGCTCCAGCTCTTCACCGTTGCTGAAAAACAGATAGGCCGGCGGGCCAATCAGGCCGAAGTGGCGCAGCACTTGCTGATGCTCCGCGTTGTTGTCGGTGACGTCGATCTTGAGTAGGTCAAAATCGCTGAGCTTGGCGGCCACGGCTGGGTCGGGGAAGGTACGGCGCTCCATGCGGATGCAATCGACACACCAGTCGGCGTAGAAATCGAGAAACACCGGGCGACTTGCGGCGGCGACAGCGCGCTGCAGCTCATCCAGATTGTCGACTTCGGTAAACACCGGCAGTTCAGCCTGCGTCACTGTTGTACCGCCACCGGCCAGTGATTCGAGCGGACGGGTCCAGTCGCGGCCGCCGGCCGCCGCACCGATCATCTGCATCACGCCGAATACGAGCAGCACGATGCCGAGCGCCTGCCATAGCTTGGTCCAGCCGCCTGCGCTTGAATCCAGCCGCGTCGTTGCGCCGAGATACACGCCTGAGGCGATCATCAGTATGCCCCAAAGCAGCATGATCACACCGCCGGGCAGCACGCGCTCCATCATCCAGATCGCCAGCGCCAGCAGGCCGACGCCGAACACCGCCTTGACTGCGTTCATCCAGGCACCGGCACGCGGCAGCAATTTACCGGCCGACGTACCCCAGATGACCAGCGGCAGGCCCATCCCGAGCGCCATCGAGAACAGTGCGCCGCCGCCAAGCACCGCATCGCCCGTTTGACCGATATAAATCAACGCGCCCATCAGCGCCGGCGCCACGCACGGGCCGACCACCAGCGCCGACAGCCCGCCCATAATGGCCGCGCCGATCAGCGTACCGCCCTGCTGACGGTTGGATAGCTGATTCAGTTTGGTCTGCAGCAACGAAGGCAACTGCAGTTCATAAAAACCGAACATGGCTAGCGACAGCAGCACGAACAGCAGCGCGAAGCTGGTCAATATGGCCGGGTGCTGGAATACGGCCTGCAGGTTCTGACCGAGCAGTGCGGCGATCACGCCAAAGGCCGTGTAGACCACGGCCATGGCCAGCACATACACGATCGACAGACGGAACGCGCGCATCGTCGTCATATTCTCGGCATCGCCGGCGATCAGGCCCGACAGAATTGGCACCATCGGGAATACGCACGGCGTAAACGCGAGCAGCATGCCGGCGACGAAGAACATCAGCATAGCCAACAGCGGGCGGCCTTCGAGCGCACTGGCCAGGCGACCCTGCTCGGTTTCAGTAACGACCTCAGAACCGGCATTCGCCTCGTCCGTTGATGCAACTGCGATATCCACACTGGCTCCGGTTTCGCGCTCAATTACGCGTTCGGCCGCGGGCAAGTCGACTTCAATCACGCGCTCCATCGGCGGATAGCAGATGCCGTCCTCCTGACAGCCCTGGAATCGGGCCAACACGGATACGATCTGCGCCGGTCCGGCTGTACGCGCGAGCAACACCGGAATCTCGACCTGATCGTAATACACCCGGGTGTCACCAAAGAATTCATCGGTCTTCGGTACGGCTTCGGGGAATTCGAGCCCGCTGACCAGAATCGACGGTGCGGACAGGATTTCAAATTCCACCGTATGCTGATACAGGTAATACCCCGCATGTGAGGTAAACCGTGCCAGCAGCTCGCCTGCATCCATTGCGACCAGCTCAAGCTGGAAGGCCTGTTCTTCGGGCAGCGGTAGCGCGCGGCCGGTCAACTCACCGACGCCGATGTTGTCGAGTGCCGCCAGCAGATCATTCGCCGGGTTGACAGCAACCGGGCCGGTTACCGCTGCGCCGGCCGATGAGACCAGGCTGATCTGCTGCCGATGTGGCGGATAGCACACGCCCAGATCGGCGCAGCCCTGAAAACCGACCGTGAAATCCAGTTGTCCATCGGCCGGCAACGCCGCAATCGGTAGCCGCACGCGCGCCACACCGCGATAGACCTCGACCGCACCGAAGAACTCATCCTCGTAGGCAATGCCTGCGGAAATCTCCGGCTCGCCGAAGCTCAAGGCGTCATTGGCCGGAGTGAAGCGGAATGCGTGTCGATACAGATAGTAGCCCTCAGCCACCTGCCAGTTCAGTTCAACACTGCGCTGGTCGTCGGCCACTTGTGCGTCAAGCGCAAACGCTTCTTCAACCGGCAGCAGATCGGCCGGATCGATCTGCGCCGACGCGATACCGGCAAGCATAAACAGCAGCAGCGCGATCAGCGATTGCGCCAGGCCGGTCAACAAAGCTTTGGCCGCTGGGTAAGTGAGTGTTTGGGTCATAGTGCTATTTATTGCTCGGATGGCTCAGTCCAGTCTTGTGTCCAGTCCAGATAGTCTTGATGGGTTTCGATCACGGGCAGCACCAACAGTTCAGGCACATCATACGGATGTTGCGCCAGTAGCCGCGTTTTCAATGCGGGCAAGGCGCCGGGCGTGCTTTTCAGTGTTAGCACGACCTCAGCCTGCTGCTCGATCCGGCCCTGCCACGGATAGATCGACGTCACTGCCGGGCCAAGCTGTGCGCAGACGGCCAGCTGCTGCCCGATCAGATCTTGCGCCAGTGCCTGCGCTGCAGTCTGATCGCTAAGCGTGGTCTGAACCAGTAGTAGCGGCGGTGACGTCATGTTCATGTGTAGTGCAATCCTGTTCAATGGTGGCTCGGTCAGAGCCGTCTAAGCAGACCCAAACGTCCGGCCAAATCTTGCGCGGTCAGCATCAAATTCTACCGTGTGCACTTTTTTTGCGGTTTGGGCGTGAAAAAGGCTTGAAATGCGCAGGCATCAGCACAATCTGCCGAACCAAGCCGACCCGATTTGCGCGCGGTTCAGTAAGAACCAGGCGCAGGGTCGAAGTTATCAGGTGTCGATTGTTTTGGCTGCAGGTCAGCCAAGACAACGACGTTTTGCTATTTACCAAGTTCGAAAGAAGGAGAACACCCATGAAACTGCGTCCTTTGCACGATCGTGTGATCGTCAAACGCCTCGAAGAAGAGCGGACCTCACCGGGCGGCATTGTCATTCCCGACAGCGCCACTGAAAAGCCGATCAAGGGAGAAGTACTGGCCGTAGGCAACGGCAAAATTCTCGACGACGGCAGCAAGCGCGAGCTCGACGTCAAAGCCGGCGACAAAGTGCTGTTCGGCAAGTACTCCGGTACCGAAGTCAAGGTCGAAGGCGAAGAACTGCTGGTGATGCGCGAAGACGACATTATGGCCGTCATCGACTGACCTTCCGGTCCGACACATTATTCATTTGAACGAATTGAAGATTTTTAAGGAATAGCCATCATGAGTGCTAAAGAAGTCCGTTTTTCTGAAGACGCACGTAACCAAATGTTACAAGGCGTCGAAACCCTGGCCCGTGCGGTCAGCGTAACGCTCGGCCCGAAAGGCCGGAATGTTGTGCTCGATAAGAGCTTTGGCGCACCAACCGTCACCAAGGACGGCGTCTCGGTGGCCAAGGAAATTGAGCTCGAGAACAAATACGAGAACATGGGCGCGCAAATGGTCAAGGAAGTCGCGTCCCAAACCTCTGACGCGGCTGGCGACGGCACCACCACTGCCACCGTATTGGCGCACGCCGTATTGCGCGAAGG
>JBCCHH010000167.1:0-4820 GCA_039028855.1 Pseudomonadota bacterium
CAGCGCAGTGCGCGCACCACCAAAGTTCTGCGCCAGCGCCTTGCTGAAATACGGCAGCGCTTCACGATCACGCCTGCGGCGCATAAGCAGATTCGCCATGCCCGAGTTGAGCTCGGCGTTGTCGGGCTGAATTTTCAAGGCATTACGCAAGCACTGCTCGGCAAAATCGAATCTCCCCTGATTAACAAATACAAAAGCCATTGCATCTTGCGCCGCCGCATTGTCTGGCTTCAAGCGAACGGCCCGGCCAGCCAACTGCTCAGCTTCTTCCAACTCACCCTGCAACGCCAAAGCGCGCGCCAGCGCAGATAAAGCCGGCACATAGTCCTGATCGGCTCGCAGAGCGGTGCGTAGCTCGCTGGTGGCGCGCTCCAGCTTACCCTGCTGCATCGAAAGCGTACCGAGGATGGTGCGTGCCTCGACAAAATTGGGGTTGAGCGCCAGTGCCTGAGCCAGCGCTTCACGCGCTTGGTCGGCCTGGCCAAGATTGGCCAACATTCGACCACAGTAGTAATGGGCCGAAAAACTATTGTCGTTCACTTCAACGGCGCGCTCGAAAAACGGGAGTGCTGCCTGCGCACCACGAAGTCCATGAGTGCATAAGCCCTTCAGAACCAGCACTTCATCGTTTTGCGGTTCCTGGTTCAAGAGCTTGTTCAACAGGCCTTCGGCCTGCTCCAATTGGCCGGAAGAAATCAACTGCGTCGCATGGCGCAGGGCATCGGGTTCTAACAGTGGCATATGGAACCTTTAATCAATTATTCACGGAGAAGAGTTTCGCATCGGCTTATCAGGCCCCAGGAGTCACCCATACCGTCTTCGACTGTCCTGACTGAATCATGTTCCGCACATTATTGATTATGGATTGTATAACTCGCCCACAATTCGATCGGCGATCCATGACTTAAATCGCCAGTTTTCAATAAACCCGCAGTGCCCCCCATGCGGCCAGATTTCCAGATTCAGTGCATCGGACTTCGGCAGATCATGAAAATCGGTGATTGGAATAATCGGGTCGTCAGCCGCAGTAATCACTTCTGTCGGCACGCTTAGACCCTGTAAATAATCACCTGCGATGGAATAGCCTTCGAGATAGGCATCCAAATGTTCAAAGTCAGTATAGGCCTCGACCAGATGACGCGTTTGTTCAGATAACTTGTGTTGTTCAAACCATTTATCGAGATTGTACCGCTCGGGGAACAGTTCCTGCTTGCGTCTGAGCGAACGCCGCCATTTGCGCACGAAGTATTTTTCGTAGACCGGCAGCCCCTCCTCCATCGCGGCCAGCACGTTACGCGGTCGAATGACTGGACTGACGGCAATCACATGATCGAGCCGAATACCGTGCGCTGGCGCCTGCCGTGCGATTCTGAGCGCAAAATTGCCGCCCAGTGAAAATCCAACCAGATACACTCCACCATCGGCATAGCGCCGGCGATGCTGCTCAGAAACCACGCCGACGGCCTGCAGCACTTCTTCGAGCCGGCAGGAATGGAATAAATCCTCATTCAGATGATGCGAATCGCCGTGATCACGAAAGTTCAGCCGAAATGTGCGCATGCCGGCCGCATCAAGCGCCAGCGCCGCATCCAGCAGATAGTTCGAATCCGAGCTACCCTCCCAGCCGTGCAGCAAAATGGCCAAGTCCGACGAGGATGGCGTTTGAGGCTCGTTCCGGAAGCCCAAAAGACGAACATTTTCCGGCGTCGTAATAATTTCCTCGGTCGAGCGTTCGCGGTAGTCTTTCGACTTTCGCAGCACGCTCCAACGACGCCAGGGACTCGACGTCAATACCGATTGCACATGCGGGTTTTTCAGCATACCGCGCGGTTCAAACGCACGGTGGTGGTTATCAGTCAAAGGCGTATGCATACATCCGGCTCACTTCTTTTTGCGCCTGCCGCGCCAAATCGCTACGACTGACGGTTTCATCATCGCTATTGCGTACATTCAGCGCCGATGCAATCATCAATTGACCTTCGCAGGACGGGCGTGCCATCATCGAAAGCATCATGCCCGGCAGGCTGCTGCCGGGTCCGAACACACGCTCAGCGTGCACATCGCCATCACGATAGTAGCGAATCGCAACCGGCACGATCGGCACCGATGCGCGAATGGCCGGGGCCAGCAAACGCGCATGGAATCGACCGACGCCGCGCTCGGCAGAAATTCCGGCTTCCGGGAAAATGCCAATCGGCAGGCCATGTTTCAACAGCGCCGCCATGCGCCGCGCGACCCGCCTGCGCGACGCTTCGGCCCCGCGTGCAATGAAAACGGTGCCGACCGCGCGCGCCAGCCAGCCAATCAATGGCCACGAGCGTATACCGTCTTTGGCTACCAGCCACATGGGTTCGAGCGCATGCAGCAGTGGAATATCGAACCAGCTAATGTGATTCGCCACAAGCAGATACGGTGCGGGCGGCAATTCACCTCGAATACGCAAGCGAACGCCGAGCGTTCTCAGCAATAAACGCGCATACATTTGCTGCACGCGATACCCCAGACCGCGACCGTTCACGTCCAGATCGCGCACACCCGGTAACAATGCCAACAACAAAATCGGCAGACCGATCACACCCAGCAAAAACAGCATGGGCAACCGGTACAGATATCGCCATGGCTGGAAGGGTCCGCTCGATGCCGCAGGCACCACTGGCGCATCGGATGATTTCAGCTTTTGGGTCAAACCGATCTCCAAACCAAAAAAGCGAACCACGGCATACGCATCGGGTGAAAAATCCTTACACTAATCGATTATTTTTATCTGAACCTATTTTAGCCGCGTTTGATGGCTGTCGAGTCTGGCCTCGTGTCTAATGGTGATGCCGACCTAGCAGCAAATACGTGAACCGATCTAGGCAATAAACCCACTTTCTGATCGTTCGGAACTGCAGTTTGGACACGAAAACACAAAACACTATTCAAATTCAAAGCAGCCAGCGCAGCTTCACCACCAAAGAGGGCGAAACCGTATTGACCGCGGCGCTGCGTCAAGGCGTGATGCTGCCCTATAGCTGCAAGAACGGCACCTGTGCGAGCTGTAAATGCGTACTCGTCGAAGGCCGCGTTCACTACCCGTACAACCCCCCGGCCGCCCTAAACCAGCAAGATTTGAAAACCGCACAGATGCTAGCCTGTCAGGCCGTGGCCGATGGTGATGTATTGATCGAAGCAACCGAAATTGAACAGGTCGCCGATATTCCAGTGCGCAAACTTCCCGCCCGGGTCGAACAGATTGATGCCTTAACCGAAGACGTCCGTCGCATTCGACTCAAGCTGCCGAAAGGCCAGCGCTTGCAGTTTCTGGCCGGGCAGTACATGGATATCCTGCTGCCGGGCGGCAAACGACGCGCGTTTTCGATTGCATCGAGCCCGAGCGAACAGGAGTTTATCGAACTGCATGTCAAATACGTCGACGGTGGCGGCTTCACCGGCCATGTGTTCGACGGCATGAAGCCCGGCGAAATCCTGCGCCTCGAAGGCCCGCTCGGCATGTTCTTCGTGCGCTTAAACAGCCCGCGACCGATCCTGATGATGGGCGGCGGTACCGGCTTCGCGCCGCTCAAGGCCATGATCGAAGATCTGATCCACGCCGGCGATGATCGGCCGATCACCCTGTATTGGGGCGTGCGCACCGAGGCGGATTTATACGCCAATGAACTGATTGAAGGCTTTGCCGAGCAGCATCCAAATTTTCATTACGCACCCGTACTGTCCGAGCCCGCTAACGATTGGACTGGCGCAACCGGCTTCGTGCATGAAGTTTTGCTCAACGAACATGCAGAATTAAGCGCATTCGAAATCTATATGAGCGGCCCACCCGCCATGGTGCATAGCGCACGCAAAGCCTTTCTCGCTACCGGCATTACCGAAGATCACCTGCACTACGACTCATTCGACTTCGCGCCGGACGTGCCGCCGGCTACAGCCGGGTAATCCATCAAACTATGCGATTGCGTAACGACCAGCCACCCAATAAAACGATCAGAAGCACCGACAATATCAAAGCCCATTTGCTGAGTGTCGGGACATTCGATGGCAGAATCGGACCGCGGGCGATGGAGGCGGTGTTATTAGGTAAAGGGCCAAGCTGCCGTAATGTTGCCTGGCCTTCTTGAATGCTGAGATGAGTAAGCTGGCGTTCTATTGTATTTGCCCGGTCAATCTGAATACCCAAATAATTCTCTTGGGCTATTCTCAAGCCGTCAATGAAACAACTGGAGTCTGGTAAGTCAATGATTATTGGAATTATCGGAGGAGAAGAAGTTGCTATTAGACTCCGGTAATACGACTCGATCGATGGCGGAGATTCGCAACCAAAAAACACCCATTGCAATCTAAAGTCATCTGCATCAGAAGCCGCTAAAGCAAATGACCCCTGTGGTGCAGCGCTCAAAAATGGATTAATGAATAACGCAGCATCTTCAACAATCATGTTCAACACCCCTCTTTCATCGTTTGTATTAAACGCGAGCAATCGTCCAGGTCGACCACCTGGATCAATTTCAAGAGAAGTAAACTGATATGGGCCTTCAATGCCGAAAACGGGATTGGGAGCCTCGGTAAGCTCTTGCAATGGATTGGCTTCAGCCGTAAAAGGATCGATTTCAATCAGAAATGAAGGAGAAGTTGACTGCAGGGCCGTTGTAGCGAGAAATCTACCAGCAGGTGGCCAGTACACAATGGCTGTCAGGTTTAAGCCGGTATCGCCAACAACGTCCAGTACCGAACCGTCCTCAGGGTCAATCCGATACAGCGTGCTGGTTTGCCCTGAGTCAGGCGCGAAATTTCCGTCGATTGCATATAGAGAAAAAGCTGAC
>JBCCHH010000168.1:0-4801 GCA_039028855.1 Pseudomonadota bacterium
CGCGCAGGCGATTACGGATGGCTATCGCAGTCAGGTTCAAAATCAGAATCAGCAGCACCAGCGTCAGTGCAGTGGCATAGACCAGCGGCCGCGCGGCTTCGACGTTTGGGCTCTGGAAGCCGACGTCATAAATATGAAAACCTAGGTGCATGATCTTGCGCTCGAGATGCAGATACGGAAATTCGCCGTCAATCGGCAAACTCGGTGCTAGCTTGACCACACCGACCAGCATCAGCGGCGCAACCTCACCGGCCGCGCGCGCCACGGCCAGAATCAGGCCCGTCATCATGGCCGGCGCCGACAGCGGCACGACCACTTTCCACAAAGTTTCCCATTTGGTCGCACCGAGCGCCAGCGAGCCTTCGCGGATCGTGCGCGGAATACGCGCCAGACCTTCTTCGGTCGACACGATCACGACCGGCAGCGTCAGTAGCGCCAGCGTCAGCGAAGCCCAGAACAAGCCGGGTGTACCGAAGGTCGGTGCCGGCAGACGTTCGGGGAAAAACAGATTGTCAATACTGCCGCCGAGCAAATAGACGAAAAACCCTAAACCAAACACGCCGAACACAATCGATGGCACGCCGGCCAGGTTGTAAACCGACACGCGAATGACTTTAAGAATCGGGCCCTGCTTGGCGTATTCACGCAGATAAATAGCAGCCAGCACGCCGAACGGCGTAACCAGTACCGACATGATCAACACCATCGTCACGGTACCGAAAATGGCCGGAAAAATACCGCCTTCAGTATTGGCTTCACGCGGGAAACCCGTCAGGAAACCATGTACGCGCTTGCCGTAAAAGGCAATTTTTCCGCCGATACCGAGCGCATTATTCTGCGTGGCCATGACGATATTGCCGAGCGGGATGCGCACTTCTTCACCATCGGCCGTGCGCGCAATCAGCGTATCGCGCTCGAGTTGTTGCAACACCTGATTGCGTTCGGCCTGGATCTCGATAAACTGCGCGTCCAATTCGGCCCGGCGTGCGGCCATATCGGCTTCTGCTTCGGCCAGTTCGAGGCCGCCGACACCATCGAATTCGAGCCTCCGCTGCTCTAATCTGAGCCGCTCGAGCCCGCTGTTGATGCGTCCGATTTCGACCTTTTCGATACGCTGGACCTGATCGTACAGGTTATTGGCGCGCTCGATACCCTGCTGCAGCGTCGGCCACAACGCATCACCCTGCGCGATCGTGCGACCCTCGTATTCAAGCGCAAGCGGAAAGCCGAAGAAGTTGCCCCATTCGCGACGCTCAAGCATCATCGCACTCTCGGGGTATTGCCATTCGCTCAGATCGTTTTCCAGAAACCAGACAAAATCGCGACCGGTTATGTCACGATTGCCGAGCTCGAACAGATAGCGCGTGGCCAGAATCTGATCTTCAGGAATGCTCAGACCCGCTTCGCGCATGCGCGCGGCCGGCAGTGTTTCCGAATCGACAATGGCACCGAGAATGGGCTGACGTTCGCCGTTGACAGTGGCCGTAGTCTGAATCAACTCGGCTGGCCAGAAATGGCCGAAACCGCGCACCGCAATCAAACTCAGCAGACCGACCACCATGATCAGCGAAATCGCTAGGCCGCCGCCGATTAGCCAGACCCAGGGATCACCCGATTTGAACCAGCTACGCGTGCTCTGTGTCGATGGAATGGTCTTCGTCGCTGCCATAATCGCTTTCCTTTACAGACTGCTGTAGCGCGCGCGCAAGCGCTGACGCACGACCTCAGCGATCGTGTTGACAATAAAAGTCAGCCCGAACAGAACCAGACCAGCCAGGAAAAGAATGCGGTAATGCGTTGAATCAACTGAAGTTTCAGGCAGTTCAACGGCGATATTGGTCGACAGCGTGCGCATGCCCTCGAAGATATTGAAATTAACAATCGGGCTGTTGCCCGTAGCCATCAGCACGATCATGGTCTCACCGACGGCACGTCCGAAACCGATCATCACGGCCGAGAAGATACCCGGGCTGGCGGTCAACAGCACGACGCGCACCACCGTCTGCCACGGCGTCGCGCCCAGCGCGAGCGAACCCTGGGTCAGATGACGCGGCACGGTAAACACGGCATCCTCGGCAATCGAGAAGATCGTCGGAATCACGGCAAAACCCATCGCGATACCGACAATAAGCGCGTTGCGTTGATCGTAGGTGATACCGATATCGGTAAACCACTGGCGCATCGAACCGCCGAAGAACCACACTTCGATCAGTGGCGAAATCGCGACCAGCGCCCAGACCACCACGGCAATCACAGGCAGCAGCATGACTGCTTCCCAGCCCGGTGGAACACGCAGTCGTACGCTGGCCGGCAGGCGGCTGAACAGCCAGGCCACAACCAGAAACGAGATCGGCAGTCCAACCAGAATGGTGAACACGGCTGGAATATGGTTTTCCAGAAACGGCGCCAGCCACAGACCCGCCAGGAAACCCAGAATCACGGTCGGCAAGGCTTCCATCACCTCGATCGTCGGCTTGACGTAACCGCGCAGGCGGGGCGCCATGAAATAGGCGGTATAGATCGCGCCGGCTATCGCCAGCGGCATCGCAAACAGCATGGCGAAGAACGCCGCTTTCAAGGTGCCGATCGTAAGCGGAATCATTGAGTATTTGGGTTCGAACGCATCCGAACCGGATGAGGCCTGCCAGACGTATTCCGGATCGGATCGACCCTCATACCAGACTTTTTGCCACAGTGCCCGAAACGAAACTTCCGGATGCGCATTGCGCACGGCATAGCGCGTGATCAGACCGTCAATATCTTCAACAATCAGTTGATCATCGACCGGCGATGTGCCGACCGAGACCAACGCGCGATCGCTAATGGTTTTCAGATATAGCGTGCGCGCCGAGGTGCCGAAATGCAGCCCAAGCCCACCGCTTTCATCGACCGCGGAAAAACCCTTGCGCGTGTATTCGGGCTGGATTCGGGTAATGGCCGCATCGTGCGATTTAAAATCGCGAATGCGCTCAAGGTAGAAGATGTTATCGGCCACGCCTTCGGACTCGTCACGCACGAGGAACCACTGGCTCAGATTACCTTCGGACGTGCCGATCACCCACGAGAAGGTGCCGTTGAGCATGCGCAGCTCGGTAATCCGTTCGCCGGACTCAACCGCCGGCTTGCGATCACGTAAAACCGTCTGTGCCGGATTCGATAAATCCCAGTACAACAGATCGCCGCTTTCAACCGCACCGATCAGGGTCCACAGATTTGAACTCAGCGCCAAGTGTGTAAGCGGCTGACCGACCGAAGGCAGAGTCCAGCTCTGACGGGTCACTTCCGTTTCGCCAGTCAGAAACGCCGTGCGCGTCCCGAAACGGACAAACAGCAGACGACCGTCAACCGTTTCGGCGACGATGCCGGTATCATCGCGCGCACGCTGAATGCTGATGCTGGCCAGCGCCTGGCCCTGCTCGTCAATGACAACCGGGGCCCGACCAAGTGGAAACTGCGGATCGGGCAGCACTTCGCGCTCGCCGCCCTCCGGAAAATTCAGCCGCACCTGATGGTCGACCACCAGCGCGCTGCCATCGGACAAACCAAACACAGCGCGACGGGCGCGCGGCTCAGCCATGCCGATGCTGGTAATTTCGACATCGGTGGGTATGGCCAGCGCAACCTCATTCAGCACCTGACCGCTTTCGAGATTGAAATAAGTCAGATGGCCATAAGTCGAATAGCGAATGCCAACCTCGCCGTAGCGTTCGAGTGACAGCCGCGCAACCGTTTGACCATCAGCTGCATCAAACGGGGCCGCATAACTCGACACCTCGTTGATCGAGGCACCGCGTAGCAGCGGCAATACTTCACTGAACAGGTAGACAAAGATCAGCGCAAGCGCGATGACCACACCGCCGCCACCGGCACGCACCATCCAGCGCGCCAGCGTATCGGCTCGATAGCGGCTCTTGCGCCGCCGCGCCATGGCCGCATCGCTCGGCAAATAGCTTTGGCGTGACTCGACCATATGCAAAGTGTCGTCGTCCAGCTCGCTGGCGTTCATGCAGTCATCTCAGAATCGGCAGAAGAGCGCTAGTCAAATCGCCTGAACGACTGCTACAGGTCGAGTTCGGCGCGGATGCGTTCAGCCACCGCCGCCGGCAGCGGAATATAGCCATCACGTGATACGACTTCCTGGCCCTGCTTCGACAAAACCAGGCGGAAGAACTCACGTTCCAATGGCCGCAGCGGCTCGTTCGGCGGCTTGTTGACGTACACCAGCAGCAGTCGTGACAGCGGATACTCACCCGAAATCGCGGTTGCCGGCTCCGGCATCACGCAGTTGCCGTTGCCTTCACGATCCAGCGCCAGTGGCTTGATGCTGGCCGTCATATAGCCGATACCGGAATAGCCGACGCCATTCAGCGACTCCGACACACCCTGCACGACCGAAGCCGAACCCGGTTGCTCATTGATGCCCGGCTTGAAATCGCCACCGCACAGAGCGTTGTCCTTGAAGAATCCGTAGGTACCGGAAACCGCGTTACGACTGTAGAGCGTGAAATCACGATTGGCCCAGCCGCCTTCGAGACCGAGATCACCCCAGCGTTGAATGTCGCTTGCACCACCGCAACGACGACCGACAGAGAATACGGCGTCGAGATCAGGGATCGAGATACATTCCAGCGGGTTGTCCTTGTTGACGAACACGGCAATCGTGTCAATCGCAGTTCCGACAGCCACCGGCGGATAGCCAAAGCGCTCTTCAAACGCCTGTACTTCATTTGAACGCATCGGCCGGCTCATCGGACCGAAGTTGGAGGTGCCTTCAGTGAGTGCCGGCGGCGCGGTAGACGAA
>JBCCHH010000169.1:0-4787 GCA_039028855.1 Pseudomonadota bacterium
GACCAATAAAGTCAACGGCAATCTGGTTATTGATCGTATACATCGGCCAATTATCAAATCGACGAGGCACCACCGGATGGCTGAAATCACCTTGCTTCATACGCTCGAGAAATTCGCCGAAGCTGATTTTTGTGGCGTCATGCTTGTTTGTGCGCCAGAGGTAGTCTGAAATCGCGCGTTCATACGGGTTGCGCACAAAGCAAAACTTGAAATAGTTCGACCAGGCTTTTGACGCAAACGCGCGCATTTCCACTGCACTCGGATGCTCCGGCGATGGACCCAGGGTTTTTCGATATTTCTGCCGCTGGGCACCGTTGAATGCGGCGATACGTCGGGCCTTGTCCAAAAGACTGCCTGGTTTTCGTGCTAGCCGAGCCGTGTAGCTAGCAGCCACGAGCGGGTGTAGCAAATCTCGGCGCGCACGCCGATTCGGCTCAATGCCCTGGTTGAATGCCTCTGGCCATGTGCCCAGATGCAGGTCGTCCGGACCAAGATGTCGCGATAACAGCCCGGCCATCGAGCTGCCCGCGGTTTTGCGGCAGTGGATAAACACAAAACGATGGCGGTGACTGATAATCAATGCATGAATTAAAGATTGCTTGCGATCAACGATTCTGCCTGATCAATGGCTTTCAGGCAAAAAAAATCGGCGCCAGGATGGCGCCAGAAGAGGATCTATCCAGAACCGCTTGGCATTACTCTGGCCGGTCTGTGATTTGAGCATTGTTGTCGCCGTTTCATTATCCCCGCAGCGTCATCGATCTGAATTGGATCTGCATGGACCAGGGCGCGCCATAGTCGCGTAGTCGGGGCTTGTTACCGCAGTCAGTCTGGTGTGAGGCAGGATCGCGCTAGTGGGATGATGTTCCGATGATCCGTTCGGACTGGCCGCTGAATACGGTCGATCCGACCTACTGTTATGCGCTAGCGTTTCGGCCCGTAGTCATATTCACCGCCGGCTTCGAGCGCGCGCAGGTAGGCGGGTCGAGCCTGGAATTTGCTGACGAAACCATGGACATAAGGATATTCTTCGCCGATTGTGTTGCGTGCAACGGCGGCTTCGAGCGGAAAGCTCATTTGAATATCGGCTGCGCTGATCTCATCACCCAGAAACCAGGCGTGTGATGCCAGATGCTGATCAACATAGCGGAAATGGGTTTTGATCTGCTGATTGGTGAATACACCATCGACCTGATCGGCGATTTTGCCGGTAATCGGGCGAATAAAAAACGGCGGTTCGGTGCGAATCTTGTTGAACACGAGCTTCAACAGCAGCGGCGGCATGAGCGAGCCTTCGGCGTACTGCATCCAGTAGTGATAATTCCAGTACTGCTCGTCTTCGAGTGCAGGTGCCCATTCGCCGTTGCCGTAGCGCCGCGCTAGGTATTCGATGATGGTGCCGGATTCGGCCAGCGTGCGCTTGTCATCACCATCGCCGTCGGTAATGACCGGTGATTTGCCGAGTGGATGTATCTTTTTTAGCAAATCCGGCGCTAGTTGGGTCTGCGGGTCGCGAGCATAGTGTTTGATTTCATAGTCAAGGTCGAGTTCTTCAAGCAGCCATAAAATGCGCTGCGAGCGCGAGTTTTCCAGATGATGAACCGTAATCATGGCAATCTGCTGTCAGGGTCTAGGTATACGATAACCTGATTGCAGTGAGAAAAATTGTGCCGCAAAAAATAAAAACCGCAGGCTTGAGTAGATGCCTGCGGTTATCGTTCGGCTTAAGCGGGATCAGGCGAAACGGAAAAATCGCAGCGTACGACGCAGCAGACGAAGCTGCGGCTCACTCAATTCGGCGGCATCCAGCGTTTCGCCATTGAAGGTGATCAGCCCGCTGAGCTTGGGCCCATCGCCCGAGCGATTCACGGCGAGCGCATCAAACTCGAGCACGTTCAGCGTAATCGGACCGTCTGGCCCTGTACTGCTGCTGATCTCCAGGATGCCCGAATAGCGGGTTTCGACTTCACCGTCGCCACGACTGCGATTGCGCACAACCTCGCCGTTAACGGTTCGGTTGTTTTGAACGCCCTGGAAGTTATCGAAAATGGCCATGGTCACAGAATCGCTGCCGGCTGCATTCGCCTGACCGGTTGTAGTCAGCTGCATGCTGCCGCCCTGGTCGTCAGTAAGCGATACATCGCGTTCAATACTGACTGCGGCCAATGCCTGGGCACAGGTCAGGCTTAGAAAAAATATTGCAATCACTGCTTTCTGAATCATCATCTTGCTCCTGTTACGTGTGTTGTGTCGAACCTCATCCGGCCCGACGGTTTTACTGCTAGGTTCAGCTTTGATCTTGGCTACAGGAGAACTAACGAAGCGGTTGAAGAATGGTTGACGGCAGTCGCTGATTTTGATCACAGACGGTGAGCTGGATTTCGCCACTGCGGCTGCACAGCCACGTAGCGCTGGATTGCCGAGCGTGGCACTTCAGACGATGGCCTGAACCGGATACTCGGACGGATCGGCGGCAGTGGCCGCTGAGTTCAGCGCCTTATTCGTTACCTTCGATCATTTGAATGCGTGCTTGCTGATCGGCGGCGATGAATTTGCGCAGCCACGCACGACGCGCGCTCGGCTCGAGTGTCATGACCTGCTGGCGAAACTGCTGGCGCTGTTCATGAGTGAGCGCCGACAACGCATTGCGAATCGCTCGACGCTGTTGAGCCGTCGTCGCGCGCAGCCATTGTTGGCGCTCGATATGTGCACCGTACCGGGCACCCGTAGCCAAGCCGGCTCGAAACGCGCGGCGTTCTTCGGGCGTACTCTGCTGCCAGCGCTGACGCAGCTGTTCACGTCGGTTCGGTGCCAGCCGTTGCCACTGGCGAAAACCGGTCAGCGCGCGCTGGCGCTGCGCTTCGGGCAAGCTGCGGTACCGTTCGGCCCGGTCTCGCAGAATCTGCTGCTGTTCGGGAGGCAGGGCTTGCCAGTGGCGATAGCGTTCGATCACCCGCTGTTGCTGGTGCTCGTCCATTGCGTTCCAGCGCTCGGCCCCTTCAAGCAGGCGCTGCCGGGTTTGTGGATCGAGTTCAGGCCATTCGGACTGCCAGCGTTCCAGCGTTTGCTGCTGTGCCCGTGAAAGTTCCTCCCAGCTTTGCGCGTGTACAGGCAAGACGAGCATACTCAGTAGCAGAAACATCACTACGCGGAGGGCCGTTGATGGATGGTTCGGCTGAACGAAGTCGCAGCGGTTCATGAGGACTCTCCTGTCGTCAGGCTCGGAGCTTCGTTGAGCAGATCCTCTTCCTGCTCGGCCAGCCAGAGCATGAATTCCGGATCCTGATCGAGCAGGTCGAATTCAGACAGGGTCAACAGATCCAGATCGAGGCTGTCGGGTGGGGGCACTACGCTGGGTTGGGATAGTTCGATAATGAGTAACAGCGCCAGACTGACGCTTCCTGCCGTAGCCAGCCAGGGCCAGGGGTTGAGCGTACGCTGAGTCGTGGCAGAGTCGGTTTGCGCCTGGCGGCGGGTGCGATCCAGCCGCAGGGTAATGGCCGGGCTGAGCGCGTTCTGTTCCATCTCCAGCTGCCGGACAATCCGGTCCTGTAGGTCGAAATCGTTATTGCTTGTCATGGTGTTGCTCCAACTGCTCGCGCAGCGTGTTGAGTGCACGAAAGTAATGGGTCTTGATGCTGCCCGAACTGATGTCCAGTGCCAGCGCCGTTTCGGCTACGCTCAGGCCCTGCCAGGCTCGCAGCAAGAACACCTGGCGCTGGCGTTCGGGCAGGTTTTGCAGGGCCTGCTGCAGCGCATGTCCGAACTCGCCATGTTCAGCCTGGGCTGCAGGCTGGCGATTGGAAGCTTCGACCGCCATCGGATCCGGGCCATCGCTATGCATATCCTCAGTTCTCGACCACGGCCATTGCCAGATGGAGCGCCGCTTTTTCTGGCGATGAAAATCAATAATGCGATTGTTGAGGCTGCGGAAAAACAGCGGCGCACGTTGTCCGGCTGGCTTGGTCCGGTAGTGCCGTACAAATGCGGTCATCGCGTCCTGCACGATATCCAGCGCATCATCATCATTGCGTGTTGCGTAGCGCGCAAGCATGAATGCGCGTCGCTGCACGCTGCGCAGAAATTCGTCCAGCGTGTCTTCGCGTGAAGCGGGCGGCGGTTCGGCGAGTTGTGCCTGCGCAGTCAACAATCGGTCCGGTGTATGTTCATTTCAGGTGTAACGTATCAACTGCAAAACGGTTGACGTGAATATCCAAAAGGCGAGTGTCGTAGTTGTGAACATGAAAGAAGTGCAGGTTACTATTCATATACATGGACGAATCACGACATCCACTCAGGAACCAAATAGTGCAAGACAGACTAGTACATAACGACCGCGATCGAAAGTATCATGATGTGATTGCGGTTGAATACGAGAAGCTGGTTAACCAGCCGAGAAGCTACATGAACAGCCTGCTGTTTGAGCCTTTGTTTAACGAGAGATTTCGTCGTGTCGGGAAGGTGCTGGATCTGGGTTGTGGAACCGGTCAGATGGTGTTTCGGCTGCATGAACGGTTTCAGCCTGAATCAATTACTGCGGTGGATCACAGTGCCGGCATGCTGAAGAGCCTCGAAAATGAAGCGAAACAGAACGGTATTACTGTCAATACAGTGCATGGTGAACTGATTGACTTCATCAATCACGCCGTTGACCACTATGATCTGATCACCTGTGTTGGCGTGTTGCACCACCTGAAAAAAGAGGATGTAGTCACTTTACTGACTCGAGCACGCGAATTGCTAGCGGCTGATGGACGGCTGCTGGTTGCCGAGCCGATCGATAACAC
>JBCCHH010000170.1:0-4778 GCA_039028855.1 Pseudomonadota bacterium
AGGGTCGACAATCAGCGCATTTTCGGCTGCTTCAGTTTGCGGTGCGACAATGATGATCGACTCCAGTCGGGCGATAGACTCGTTTGCTTCGGATTCATTCAGTGTGGGCGTTTCCGCTGGGGATTCAGTGGTTGTTTCGGCGATTGTTTCGGCAATCGTTTCGGCACTGGCGAAAAGCGAATAACAGGCCAGCATGCCGACCGGCAACATCAACAGGATGCCGGAAACTTTGCTTGTAACGTTCATGGATACAACTCCGTATGCACCGTGTACTATGGCGCGTCTGACTTAAATAGCTAGGGTTTTCAGGTCAGGCGGAGCAGGATGGGTGGGCCACGCGCAGGCAGCGGCGGCAGCGCATGTAGCTGTGGCGGTGCCCGCACATCGGGTAAGGTTGTAAAGACAAGACCGTGCGCGGGTCTGAAGAATTCCAGCAATAGCGGCGTTGCAACAGCCAGCAGTGAAATGGAGTAAGGGCAGATGGAGCCGGCGTGTTCACCGCTGGTCTGATCATGTTCCAGAGAAGATTCGAGTTCGATGTATTCGCCGGTTTCGAAATCGAACTGAACCAGTTTGACGCCGTTGGTGCTGCAAAGCTGAAAGATGAAGCCGTTGCCATCTGAGGCCTGGTTCGGCATATAGCCGTCCGGCACTATGGCGCGCATCAATAGCGCAAGCGCGACCAGCCAGGTGTATATCTGACATCGCTGGTTTCGATTGAATCGCAGCCTGAACATTGCGCATTATGCTAACGCAAAAGACGTAATCGCACTTGCGCTCAATCAATTATTCAAGCATGGTTTCGATGTCGAAGTGTTTAAGCTCATCGAGATATTCTTCCAGCGTGACCAGGCCGATACAGGTCGTCGCGCCGGTGATTTCAGTTTCAGCTTGTGCCAGCTTTTTGGCCAGAATGACGGCTGGTACCGTCGGTATATTCGGGCCATGACCATTGAAGGCCAGAATGAACCAGGTGCGCATATGTGGCTGGCCGGTTTGATCGATGCCTTTGAGCTGCATATGCATGCCGCCGTTGGCCGAACCGAACGCATCGAGCCGTTTGCTTGACGAAAGCAGTGGTTTCGCCAGCTGCGATAGATTGAACGACAGGCCAGCGCGAACCACCCATGAAAGCGCCCAGAGGCCAAGATGCGCGACATTCGATTCAAGACCAGCCGAAAAACGGATCGACCGAATGCCGTAGCGCGCTGGCAATAAATCCAGATCGGGAATGTCGCAGTTGGCCATCCAGCGACGGCCCAGTTTTGGGAAATGGATGCGATGCAAATCCTGCCAGCCGTAGGCGGCGCCCCGATCACCGGGAAACGGTTTCAGACGTTGGCCGACATAACTCAGAATGGCCTGTACAGTCGCCAGACCGCGCTCGGTTTTCTGGCCGAGACTGATGCCATAGTCCAGTGAATCGAGCCGGCTGAATTCTGGCTGGATGTGCTCCAGCACAGCCGACGATAAACCGGGCACGGTGCTGGCACCGCTGATCACGGCTATTTGCCGTTGCCGGGCCTGTTGCCCCAGCCGGGTAATGCCGCTGACAAACTCGCGACCGTCCGCCAGGTCGATATAGTGCACGCCCTGACGGATGCAGCATTCAGCCTCGCGATAGTCACGGTCCTGGAACGGTCCGCAGGTATGACTTACGACAGAAGGATGGATATTGCTGATGGCCTGATCCAGCCCGGTATCAATATCAAAACAGGCCGTTTGTACATCTGCACGGCTTAACTGCTGCCTCAGCGCCGTTGCCTTGTCCGCACTGCGACCGGCGATCACAATCGGAATGTTGTGTTGCGTTAATCCATGTGCAATGCGCTTGCCGAAGTTGCCATAACCGCCGAGGATCAGAACAGGCCCGGGCATCAGGCGCGGCTTGTTTCAGCGGTGATTGTGAAGCGCCCGGCGTAGGCGGCGGGCTTGCCAAACCATGGATGCACGGCATGCACCCACATGCTGAACTCGTGCTCTGACTCTGGCGTTTCCTCGGCTTCGGCTTTGCCTAAAAGTGCAGTTAATGGAATGGGTATATTAAAGCCCAGAATCCGCCAGGCATAGCCACGATGGATCAGCGCAATGCGGGTTCCGTTCCATTCGCAGGCGAAGCGCCAGCTCAGGCCGAAGCGCATGGTCTCGATGAACTCATTGCCCTTTAGATAGTGCATGCAGGAGCGGAAACTCACGGGCTCTTTGCCCGGAAAACAGAACGTACGGTCGAACATGAATGCACTGGAATCGGGACCGCTGATGAATCGCACCGTAACTGGAACATCATTGCCTTGATAGGGCACGAGAATGCCGGAGATTCGGGACAATAATCTGAGCAAGGGGCTAATTTGTATATTGAGCTTGCCTTCGATTTTGACTTGATCATTGCTGTAAGGCCGCACGCCAAATCGCCGGCGCATGACTTCGGGCATGGCATGCCAGTCGTCGCCGAGTGCGGTCTGGAAGATCGGTTCTGTTAAGGCGCGTTCAAGATTACGAATCTTCGCTATGCCGTTCATGCGAAGCAGAAAATTGCGCATGGCGCGCATGAATGGATAGCAAAGGCGGGCGACGAACTTCGAGCGAAACAGCAGCGCATTCATGCGATTGAACCCGCCATGAGCGCTGCCGAGCAGCGCCATAAGATGCAGCGCGTCACGACCGTGATAGTGACGATCCTGAAATTTCAGCACCATGCCTTCGTCCAGATCCAGACCGAGCGCGTTGATTTCGGCGACGAGCGGATGCTGTTGATCATGTCTGGCATCCACCAGGTGTAGATCACCGACAGACTTTTTAATCTGCAGCGCCTCGGCCGCCATGCAGCAAATCGAGCAATCGCCGTCGTAGACAAACCAGACGTCGCCGGTTTGGCGTTGAGCCTGATTTTGATTCGCTGATGAGTTCATCTTCGCATTTCGCGTAGGCCAACTTAAAATCATTCTATGTGGTTTTGTGCATGCACGGCGCCCGCTACCTGGAACGCAGTGTTTTATGAATCGGTTAGACTCTAGTTTGAATTGATCAGGCCAGACCATGACCGATACCACACATGATTACCAACCCACGCTGGATCGTCTGCGTGCCACTTTTGATGCGGGCCTTACGCGCGATTTGAAGTGGCGACGCGCGCAGTTGAATGCACTTGAGCGCATGATCGATGACAACGAAGCCGCGATTAGCCACGCCTTGCATGCCGACTTCGCCAAACCGCCGCAGGAGGTGCTGCTGGGTGAACTTTCGCTGATCAAGAGCGAAATCCGCCATGCGCGCAGCCGGATGGAGCGCTGGTCCAGAGTGCGATCGGTCGAAACGCCGATGGTTGGACAGCCAGGTTCCAGCTATGTCCTGCCCGAGCCGCTGGGTGTGGTTTTGATTATCGGTGCATGGAACTATCCGATTCAACTCACGCTGGCACCGCTGATTCCGGCGATTGCCGCGGGTAATTGCGCGATTCTGAAACCGTCTGAATTGACCACGCATGCTTCGCGTCTGATTGCCGAACTGGTGCCTAAATACCTCGATCGTGAATCCTTCGCCGTGGTCGAGGGCGCGGTACCGGAAACATCGGCACTGTTGAAACTGCCGTTTGACCATATTTTCTACACCGGCGGCGCGGCGGTCGGCAAAATCGTGATGCGCGCGGCGGCTGAGCATCTGACGCCGGTGACGCTGGAACTGGGCGGCAAAAGCCCGGCGATTATCGATCGCAATGCCGATCTCAAATCGGCTGCGCGGCGCCTGGCCTGGGGCAAGGCATTGAATGCCGGCCAGACCTGCATCGCGCCCGATTATGTGCTGATCAGTCCGCAGCAGCGCGATGAGCTGATCGAGCAGCTGCGCGCGCAATTCAAGGATATGTACGGCGATGATGTATTGGCCAGCCCGGATTACGCCAGCATCGTCAACGAACGGCATTTCGAACGGGTTTCCGTGCTGTTGGGCCAGGGCCGCAGCGTGATTGGCGGTCGTGCCGATGCCGAAAGAAAGCGCATTGAGCCGACCGTGCTGGTCGATGTGGACCTGAATGCCGATGTGATGCAGGAAGAGATTTTCGGCCCGGTGTTGCCGATTGTTGAAGTGCCGGATCTGGACCGGGCGATCGAATTTGTGCAGGCGCGCGAAAAGCCGCTGTCGGCGTACCTGTTCACCAAGTCGCAGGCTTCCAGGCAGAAGTTTCTGCACGAAATCACCGCCGGCAGTGCCTGCATCAACGATGTGATGATGTTTATGTCGGTACCCGAACTGCCGTTCGGCGGTATCGGCATGAGCGGTATGGGTCAATATCACGGCAGGGCCGGATTTGATCGCTTCAGCCATTTGAAATCAGTTATGAAGCGTGGCCGCTGGCCGGAAGTGAACGTGCGCTTCGCGCCGTATTCAGCCTTCAAGATGAAGCTGCTCAAACTGCTGGGCTGATGCTGGACTCAGACTATCCGCGCTTTCATCTGGCTTTGCCGGTAAACGATCTGGATGAAACACTGGATTTTTATCAAAGCGTGCTGGGCTGCGGCAAAGGCCGCGAGTCGGAGCGCTGGGTTGATTTGAATTTCTTCGGACACCAGTTGGTTTTGCAACTGGTCGATGCAGAGCTGGATGCCAATGCGCCGACCAATTCAGTCGATGGTCATGACGTTCCGGCCGGCCACTTCGGCCCGATTCTGGATTGGCTCAGCTTCGAAGCGCTGGCCGATCGGCTGAATCGGCATGGAATCGAATTTCTGATTGAACCCAACGTGCGTTTCAAGGGCCAGCCCGGCGAGCAGGCCACGATGTTC
>JBCCHH010000171.1:0-4758 GCA_039028855.1 Pseudomonadota bacterium
AATTAATGCCGAGCAGGCTGATACCGCGAATAATGAACGGCATTACCGAGCTGTTGAGCGCGATGCCGCCGGCCATGCCGCAGGAAGCAATCGAGCCCCAGGGTTTGATGATGCGGGTCAATCCCGACAGCATATCGCCACCGACATTATCAATGGCACCGGCCCAATGTGCGCTTTCGAGCGGATTTTCGCCCCAATACAGTTCATGTCGGCTGACGCACTGGCAGGCGCCGAGTTCGCGCAACCACTCAAATTGCTCGATCTTGCCGGAAATGGCGTGCACCTCGTAACCCGCGCCGGTCAGAATATCGATCGCCAGCGAGCCTACGCCTCCGGTTGCGCCGGTGACGACAATTGGCCCCATGTCGGGCGTTTGTCCGTTGGCTTCCATACGCCACAGGCTCAGCGCGGCCGTAAAGCCGGCCGTGCCGATCAGCATGCATTCACGTAAAGACAGGTTTTCCGGCTTGAGTACCAACCATTGGCTGGGTACGCGCAGGTATTCGCTGTAGCCGCCATCGCGCGTTTCGGACAGCCCGCAGCCGGTAATCAGTACTTCATCGTCGATCAGGAAATCCGGGTTATCCGACTGCACAACGACGCCTGCGGCATCAATGCCGCCATTGAGCGGGAACTCGCGCAGAATCCTGCCTTTGCCGGTACCGGCCAGCGCATCCTTGTAGTTGATGCCGGAGTAATGCACGCGGATGACAACATCGCCCTCGCTTTGATCATCGATGCTCTGCTGTTCAATGCCGGCGCGATAGCCGTGTTCGTCGCTGTGAATGCGGAACGCGCGGAATTTGGAGCGGATAGATTCGGGCATAGGCAGTTAACGATATGAATTTATATTGAGAAAAACTTTACCGCAGATTACGCAGATGGACGCAGATTAAGTGTATTTAGTTTGTCAGCTTTCTGGTTTTTAAAGGGATAGCTCAGAGCAAAACTAGAATTGATTTTCTAGTTGCCAAGCGCCGCTTGGCAATGGATATCCATTTAGATTTTAATCTGCGTCCATCTGCGTAATCTGCGGTAAATGGTTTTAAAGCCTTAGTTCGTTTTATGAATCGCCCGCTTGTCGACCGACAGGGCAGCTTCGTGCACGGCTTCGGACAGGGTTGGATGCGCATGGACGATTCGCGCCAGGTCTTCGGCCGAACCGTGGAATTCCATGGTCACGACAATCTCGCTGATCAGTTCAGAGGCGTTCGGGCCGATGATCTGACAGCCGAGCAATTCGTCGGTTTCGGCCTCGGCCAGCATCTTGACCTGACCGCTGACGTTGCCCATAGCCAGCCCGCGGCCGGTCGCGGCAAACGGAAAATTTCCGACCTTATATTCGGTGCCGGCTTCTATAAGCTCGGCTTCAGTCTTACCGACCCAGGCAATTTCCGGATCGGTGTAGATGACCCATGGAATCGTTTCCAGGTTGATATGTCCGGCCTGGCCGGCAATGGTTTCGGCCACGGCGATGCCTTCTTCCGAAGCCTTGTGTGCCAGCATCGGGCCACGCACAAGATCGCCAATGGCCCAAACGTTTTCGGCAGTGGTACGGCAGTGATCGTCGATATCGACCTGACCGCGCTCGGTCAATTTGACGCCGGCATCGTCGGACATCAAATCGTCGCTGGCTGCGCGGCGACCGACCGCGACCAACAGTTTGTCGAAGGCTTCGACCTGATTGTCATCACCATTGTCGTTGCCTTTACTGTAGATGACATGCACCTGGCCGTCTTTAACTTCGGCGCCGGCCACCTTGCAGCCCATGCGCAGGTCCAGACCCTGTTTCTTGAACTCACGCTGGGCCAATCGCGCCATGTCTTTATCGATCACGGGCAGGAATTCGTCGGCCGCTTCGAGCAGTACGGTTTCGCTGCCGAGTCGGCTCCAGACGCTGCCCATTTCGAGCCCGATCACGCCCGCGCCGATCACGCCGAGGCGCTTCGGCACGGCCGAAATTTCGAGTGCGCCGACATTGTCGAGAATCATCTCGTTATCGATTTCGACATTCGGGATGGTGAACGGCACCGAGCCGGCGGCCAGAATCACGTGTCTAGCTGAGGCGATATATTTATCACCCTCGTTCGGCGCAATTTCAACCTGGCGATCGGCGAATAATTTGCCGCGACCGTTGACAAATTCGATCTTGTTGGCCTTGAAAAGCTGAATCAGACCGGAATTGAGCTGTTTGACCACGCCGCGTTTGCGTTCGAGCATTTTGCCGATATTGATTGACACTGCATCGACCTGAATGCCGTGATTGGCATAGTCATGTTGGATGTGGTGATAGTGCTTGGACGAATCCAGCAATGCCTTGGACGGAATACAGCCGACGTTCAGGCAAGTGCCGCCGGGCGCCGGCCGGCCGTCTTCGGCCTGACGATCGTCGATCAGCAGGGTTTTCAGATCGAGTTGCGCGGCACGGATCGCAGCCGCGTAGCCGCCCGGGCCGCCGCCGATGACGATGAGATCAAATTGCTGTTCTGACATTAGAAATTTCGCTGGTTAAAGTGGATTGGTTGTTTGGTTTTTGAAAAACAGTAACCGCAGAGTACACGGATTACACCGATGTGAATTATTAAGAACGGCTAGTTGGATCACATGTTGATATTTTTGATTAGGGCCTGTTCACGCCGAAAGTCGCTAACTCCATCATTGCTTTTTCTTTCTTTTTTAATCTGCGTATATCTGCGTAATCTGCGGTTCCAAAGCATTTAATTCAATACGCTTACAGCCCCAACAACATGCGCGCCGGGTCTTCGAGCGATTCCTTGACCGCGACCAGGAACTGCACCGCATCCTTGCCGTCGATGATGCGGTGATCATAGGACAGCGCGATATACATCATCGGCCGCACGACGATATCGCCGTTCACTACGATCGGTCGTTCCTTGATCGTGTGCATGCCCAGAATCGCGCTCTGCGGCGGGTTCAGCAACGGCGTCGATAGCAGTGAGCCGAATACGCCACCATTAGTGATTGAAAACGTACCGCCCTGCAAATCTTCAAGCTGAATTTTGCCGGCCCGGGCCTGCTCGGCGTAGTCCATGATCTGCCGTTCGGTCTGCGCCAGGCCCATTTGACCGGCATTGCGCAGAACCGGCACCATCAGACCGCGGTCGGTTGAAACCGCGATACCGACATCCTGGTAACCGTGATAAATGATCTCGTCGCCTTCGACCGATGCATTGACGACCGGATGCTTGTCCAGCGCCTCGCAGCAGGCTTTGACGAAAAACGACATAAACCCGAGCTTGACGCCGTGCGCCTTCTGGAAATCGTCCTTATAACGCGCGCGCAGATCCATTACCGCTTTTAAATCTACTTCGTTGAACGAGGTCAGAATGGCCGCGGTGTTCTGCGCTTCTTTCATGCGTTCGGCAATGCGCTGGCGCAGGCGGGACAGTTTCACGCGCTCTTCCGGCCGTGCACCGCCTCCGCCGATGTGTTTGATCACATCGCCTTTGGTAATGCGCCCGGCGCGCCCGGTGCCTTCGACGGTGTTCGGGTCGATCTGATTCTCGGTCACCATCTTGCGCACCGAAGGCGCGAGCTTTTCGGTTTCTGCGCTGACGGCTGCCGACGCGGCCGGTTCGCTTTGTGCAGGCTGGGGCTCGGTTGCGGGTTCAGCCGCAGCGGCTGGCGCTTCGTCTTCGACTTCACCTTCCTCGATGCTGCCGAGCAGTTGCTCGGCTATAACGGTTTCGCCTTCTTCAGCGCTGATCGCCTGCAGCGTGCCGCTGACCGGCGAGGGTACTTCCAGCACGACCTTGTCGGTTTCCAGATCAACCAGGTTTTCGTCGCGCCGAACCGTGTCGCCGGCCTTCTTGTGCCATTTGGCGACGATTGCGTCGGCAACCGACTCGGGCAGGGTGGGAACCTTGACTTCAGTGCTCATGAGTAATCCTTACAGCATAGTTTGGAATAGTTAAATAATTAAATTAATCGCCGTTCGCTTCAACATTAGCCTCAAGCTTCAGTGCCTGACGCACGAGTCGATTCTGTTGCTCGACGTGAACCTGAAAATAGCCCACCGCAGGCGAAGCCGAACCGGATCGACCGACATAGTCGAGCGTTTGATTGGGCTGAACACAGGCTTGCAGATGGTGGCGGATCTGGTACCAGGCACCTTGATTGAGCGGTTCTTCCTGACACCAGATGACCTCATCGGCGGCGGCATATTTTTTGGCGATGGCGGTCACTTCATCACGCGGGAACGGATAGAGCTGCTCGATCCGCACAATGGCAATATCGTCGATTTCCGCATCTGCCTCGGCACGCGCTTTGGAAAGGTCAAAGTAGACTTTGCCGGCGCAGAACACCAGACGCTTGATGTTTTCAGGCACAGGCTGTTTCGGATCGTCGATCAGCAGTTGGAACGAGCCGCTGGTCAAATCTTCCAGGCTCGATACCGATTCACGATGGCGCAGTAAGCTCTTCGGCGTCATCACAATCAGCGGTTTGCGATACGGCCGCAGCATCTGACGGCGAATCATATGGAACATCTGCGACGGCAGCGATGGTACGCAGACCTGAATATTATTCAGCGAGCATAGCTGCATGAAGCGCTCGAGCCGGGCCGAAGAATGCTCCGGCCCCTGGCCTTCATAACCGTGCGGCAGGAACATGACCAGGCCGGACAGGCGGCCCCATTTGGCTTCGCCTGAAGCGATGAACTGGTCGATGACCACCTGCGCGCCGTTGACGAAATCGCCGAACTGCGCTTCCCAGATCACCAGCGTGTCCGGATCGGCC
>JBCCHH010000172.1:0-4747 GCA_039028855.1 Pseudomonadota bacterium
AAGCCGGCGCCGGCCAGCGCGGCACAGAAAATCACCGCCTCACCGGCACCCGGAATGAACGGAAAACCAAGATACTCGGCAAAAATCACATTGCCTGTAGCATAGGCAAAAATGCCCAGACCCAGGGCCACCATGACCGCCGGCACGATTGCCAGGCCGTCGAGACCGTCGGTCAGGTTGACCGCGTTCGACGAGCCGACGATGACGAAGTAGGTCAGAACGACAAACCCGAAGCCTAGCGGAATGGCCACGTTCTTGAAGAACGGCAGCAGCAACTCAGTCGCGCCCGGCACATCGGCGGTGTAGTACAAAAACAACGCCGCAGTCAGCGCCGCAATCGACTGCAGCGTATATTTGGCGCCGGCCGTGAGCCCGCGTGAGTCGCCCTGTCGGATCTTTTGCCAGTCGTCGATAAAACCGATCGCACCGAATGCCGTAGTCACGAACAGCACAGTCCAGACGTAGCGATTACCGAGATCGGCCCACAGCAAAGTCGCGACAACAATTGAGATCAGAATCAGCGCGCCACCCATGGTCGGCGTGCCGGCCTTATCGAGATGCGTTTGCGGGCCCAGCTCGCGAATCGGCTGACCGAGTTTTTTTGCGGCTAGAAAACGGATAAACCACGGCCCAATCGCGAGCGACACTAGCAGTGCAGTCAGAGCCGCCATGATAGTTCTGAAGGTAATGAATTCAAACAGCGCGATGTCGAGCGCGAACAGGTTTTCAAACAGATGCATCAGCATGTGCCTGCCCCGTGCTCGTTCAGCGCCGCAACCACACGCTCCATGCGCATCGAACGCGAACCCTTGATCAGACAGGTCAATGACTGCGGCAGATGCGCCTGTATGCTGGACTGCAACTCGCCGATCAAGGTCTCGATCTTCTCGAACGCCTGACCGCCGGTACCGAACGCTTGCGTACTGATCGCCGCTAGCGGGCCAAAGGCAAACAGGCGATCAAGCCCCGCCTCACGCGCGGCCTTGCCGATCGCGGCATGTTCGTCCTGAGCCTGATCGGCCAGTTCAGCCATATCGCCGATTACAAGCCAGCGCGCGCCGGCCTGCTCGGCCAGTACGTCAATCGCTGCGCGCATTGAGGCCGGATTGGCGTTATAGCTGTCGTCAATCAGCAGCCAGCCATCCGGCTGTGGCCGTTGCTGCAGGCGACCGGGCTCAGCGTGGGCCTGGTCAAGCCCGGCCGAAATCGCATCCAGTCCAATCCCGAGCGCAATCGCGGCTGCCGTTGCCGCCAGCGCGTTGAGCTGATTGTGTCGACCCGGCAACTTCAGATTCAGTGCAAAATTGCCGAGCGGCGTCTGAACGTACCCATCATCATCGAGTCGAACATCGGCCTCATCGTGCAAACCAAAACTGAGTACACGCGCAGGCCGTGCCCGATTGAGCCAGACATCGAAGAAGCGATCATCGCGATTGATTACCGCACTATCGTCGGCGCTGAGCGCCTCGAACATCTCGCCCTTGGTCTCGGCCACGCCTTCGACACTGCCCAGGCCTTTCAAGTGCGCAGCCGATGCGTTGGTGACAACACCAACCGCGGGCCGCGCCAGTTCGGCCAGATAGCGAATATCACCCGGTTTGGCGCACCCCATTTCGAGAATGGCAAACTGGTGCTGATCGGACAACGTTGCTAGCGTCAGCGGCAGTCCGATTTCGTTGTTGTAGTTGCCCGGCGTAGCCAGCAAGGCATCGCTCGCGACCGAGCGGCTTGTCAGATGCCGGTTCACAATCGCCGCCAGCATGTTCTTTACCGTGGTCTTACCGTTACTGCCGGTGATGCCGACCACGTCAACATCCAGCGCTTCACGCCAGGCGGCTGCAAGCTGGCCCATGGCGGTCAATACATCATCGACTTCAAGCTGGCTGATGTCGGCTTCGACCGGGTACTGAACCAGCGCCAACGACGCACCGGCCTGCGCTGCGGCACCGACAAAGTCATGCCCGTCGACGCGCTCGCCCGGCAATGCAGCGTACAGATTCTCGTTGCCCGCCTGACGCGAATCATGCGTCATACCGACAAATCGCTGCTTTGCATTTACAGCAGCATGCAGCCGACCATTAACAATCTGTGCGGCCTGATTGAACGAGAATTCGATCATGCTGCCTCCGAACACGCTGCACGCGCAGTTTGAAGATCGGAGAACGCGCGCACTTCGTCACCAACGATCTGCTCAGACTCGTGGCCCTTGCCCGCGATCAGCACTACGTCATTGCTGCCAGCATCGTCGATCGCGGCATGAATCGCCGCTGCACGATCGCGCAGCACGCGGCTGCGTGCCGGATGCGCCATACCGGCCTGAATTTCGCGCACGATGACCAGACCATCTTCATGGCGCGGATTGTCGTCGGTGATGTAGACCCGATCCGCCAGCGATTCGGCCACACGCCCCATCATCGGTCGCTTGGCCCGATCACGCTCGCCGCCGCAGCCGAATACACAAATCAGCCGGTCGTCGGTTAATTGGCGCAGGCTGATCAGCGCGTTTTCGAGCGCATCGGGCGTGTGCGCATAATCGACTACCACGACCTGTCCAGCCGGCCCGCGCAGCTGCGTCATACGACCCGGTACCGGCTCCAGTCGGGCAATGATGCGTGCGATCGCATCATGCGAAACGCCGCGCTGATCGAGTTCGGCCGCAACTACCATCAAATTCAGCGCATTGACGCGTCCGATTAAACGGCTATGACATTCGACTCGACCCGACGGCAGTTGGATATTCAACTTCAGGCCGTCAAGATCAGCGCGCACAAACTCGGCTGAAATCTGTGGCGCATGCTCTGCTTCCAGACCATAGCGAATCAGCCCGGCGGATGCGTTCAATTCTTCGGCCAGTTCACGGCCAAACGCATCGTCCACGCAGATCAACTGACGCTGACTGTCGTAATCGCGAAACAGCCGCGCCTTGGCCGCCGCATAGTGATCAAGATTGCCGTGATAATCGAGATGATCGTGACCCAGGTTGGTAAACACCGCGCTCGAAAACTCGAGTCCGGCCAGACGCTGTTGATCGAGCGCATGCGATGAGGCCTCAATTGCAATGGTCTTGATGCCTTCGACTTTGAGTGCGGCCAAGGTACGATACAGGCTGAGCACATCGGGCGTAGTGTGGGTCGCGCTGGCAAAGCGCGCGGGCCGACCCGTGCCGAGCGTTCCGATCATGCCGCCATCCAGCGCCTGCGCCAGCAACCAGGCGACCGAACTTTTGCCGTTGGTGCCGGTGACCGCAATCAAATCCAAGCCACTGGCAGGATCGTTCCAGCAGCGCTGGGCCAGCTTGGACAGTTGGGACTTCAGACCACTGATTTGAATAGCGTTTTTGTTGTTCGGCGCATCGGCCTGATCATCGTACAGCACCGCTACCGCGCCCTCGGCGAGCGCCTGCTCGGCAAAGGCAAGACCATGCTGTTGCTGCCCGGCCAGCGCGATGAATACATCACCCGGCTCGATCTGACGGCTGTCCAGACTTAAACCGCCGATGGTCAAACCAGCCAGCTCGACATCCAGCTCAGCGACCAGACCGTTCAGCAGATCGCCAAGCCGAATCATTGCGCGGCTCCCATATTTTCGGTCTGATTCAGCGCCATCAGGCTGTCGACATCGTCCGGCGGCACATTCATCAGGCGCAGTGCATCTTTCATGACCTGGCCAAACAGCGGACCGGCCACCAGGCCACCGAAATAATCGCCGGCGTCTGGATCGTTCACTACGGCCACCACGGCGATTCGCGGATTGACCATCGGTGCAAAGCCGGCAATGCTGGAGATGTAGCGATCGGCATAACCGCCGCTGGTCGACTTGCGCGTGGTGCCGGTTTTGGCCGCGACGCGATAACCGTCGACGGCCGCACTTGTGGCCGTTCCGCCAGGCTGAGTTACGGTCTCCAGCATCTGACTGACCTGTCGCGCCAGTAGCGGGTCGATCACGGTTTGCGGTGGGTTATCCGAACCGTGAATAAAGCTCGGCTGACGTAAACGGCCATCGTCGGCGATCACGGCCAGCGCTCGAACCAGTTGCAGCGGCGTAACCGACAGGCCGTAGCCGTAAGACAAGGTGGCCTGTTCGAGCTTGCGCCAGCGCTCGTGATCACGCAGCACGCCAGCCGATTCGCCTGGGAAACCGGTACCGGTTACGCCGCCAAAACCGAGCCGCGAATACATGCTCCACAGGTGGCTCGCGTCCATCGCCATGGCCAGTTGCACGATGCCGACGTTGGACGATTTGGTCAACAGCCCGGTTACCGTCATTTCGCCGAAGTTACGGATATCGCGAATGGTATGGCCGGATACACGCATCGTGCCTGGCGTGGTGTCGATCAGCATGTCCGGTCGCGCAAGTCCGGCTTCCATCGCTGCGGCAACGACAAAGGGTTTCACCACCGAACCCGGTTCGAGCACGTCGGTCAAGGCGCGGTTGCGCATACCTTCAGGGCTTCGATTGCGCGCATTCGGGTTGTAGGAAGGGTAGTTGACCATCGCCAGTACTTCGCCGGTCGGAATATCCAGCACCACGACCGAACCCGAACGCGCCTGGTTTTTGACGACCGTAGCCATGAGTTCGCGATAGGCCAGATCCTGCAAACGACGGTCGATCGTCAGGCGCAGCTCACGACCGGCTTTGGCTTCGCTGATGAGCTCGACATCTTCGACCACGCGGCCGAGCCGATCTTTAATCACACGCTTGGCCCCGGCCTGGCCGGTCAGCCAGCTGTCATAAGCCAGCTCCAGAC
>JBCCHH010000173.1:0-4746 GCA_039028855.1 Pseudomonadota bacterium
GCATCGATCTGCTCATCGGCCGGTTCTTCGATCAAACAACCGTCGCGGTCGATAAACAGTATTTTCGTGTAGCTCATGATGGATTCAATGTTTCCAGAAATTCAATCAGCGCGGTCGTTTCCACTTTACTGCCGATGGTAATGCGCACGCAGTTGTCCAGCCCGGGCTGGGCCGATTGGTCACGCAGTCGAATGCCAGCATCGCCGGCTGACTGAATCAGGCGTTTAGCATCGTCGACGCGGATCAGCACGAAATTGGCCGCACCGGGCCAGGTTTGACGAACCTGTGGGTGTGATTCCAGCGCGGCCAGCAGCCGCTGCTTTTGTTCCGACAGCTCGGTCAATTGTTGTTGCTGAATGTTGAGTGCATCGTCGGACAGTACCGGCAATGCAATTTCAACCGTCGGCGTCGGCAGCGGGTATGGCGCGATGATGCGGCGCAGCAATTCGATGATCTTCGGGTTGGCAATGACCACACCAATACGGCAACCGGCCAGCGCATGGGCCTTGGACAAGGTGCGCAGGATGACCAGATTCGGCAGGATTCGTTGTAAGGCTAGCGCCGAGTTGTCGGGCGCAAACTCGATATAGGCTTCATCGACGATGACCAGCCCACCCTGTGGCAGTTGGGATTGGGCTAAGGATTCGATCCTGTCCAGCGAAATCAGGTTACCGGTCGGATTGTTCGGGCTGCACAGAAATGTCAGCCGACAATCGAGCGCATGCTGTTGGATATCTGGATTCAGTGCGAACTCACCCTGTTCTTCAATCAAATTCGATTCGACCACTCCGGCGCCCTGCACGCGCGCGCTCAAAGCATACATGCCGAAACATGGCGGGCAGATCAGCACGCGATCCTGATTGGGGCGGCAGAACACGCGCGTGAGCAGATCAATGCCTTCATCGCTGCCGCGCGTAATCAACAATCGATCGGGTTCGACGCGGTAGATTTCCGCCAGCCGGTTTTTGAGCGTTTCAGGCTGCGGATCGGGATAGCGGTTCAGACTCGAGTCGGACTCGATTGGCGGTGCAAACGGGCTTTCGTTTGCGTTCAGCAGAATGCCGCTGCTGCCAGCCAGGCTGCGGGCTGAGGCATACGGTGTCAGCGCGCGAATTTCGGGCCGAGCGAGTTGCATCGGATCAAAACCAGCACTTGATTCAGGCAGGCGCATTACAGCGCGTCCAGCCGAAGCTGTACGGCCAGGCGATGTGCGTCCAGCCCTTCGTGTTCGGCCAGTCGTGCTGCGGCCGGGCCCAGTGATTTCAATCCGGCCGGACTCGCGCTTTGCAGCGTCATGCGGCGCATGAAATCAATTACCGAAAGGCCGCTGTGTACGCGCGCCCAGCCGCCGGTTGGCAGCGTGTGGTTGGTGCCCGAGACATAATCGCCCAGCGCTTCAGGCGTGTAGTGGCCCAGAAAGACCGAGCCTGCGGTACGGATTCGATCGGCGAGTTGTTGATCGTTTTTCGTGCAGATAATCAGATGCTCAGGCGCATAGCGCGTGCTGATGTCAACTGCCTGATCCTGGTTATTTACAAGCACGATCGCAGCCGATTTTAGTGATTTAGCTGCAACTTCACGACGCGGAAGCTCCTGTAGCAGACGTTCCAGCGCGGCTTGGACTGACCCGGCCAGTGTTTCGGAATTGGTCACCAAAAACACCTGAGAGTCCGGCCCGTGCTCGGCCTGGCTGAGCAAGTCGATCGCGACCCAGTCCGGATGGGCCGAGTCATCGGCGATCACCATCACTTCCGACGGCCCGGCCGGCAGATCCTGCGCTGCCCCATCCACACCCATCGCCGCCTGGCGCTTGGCTTCGGCCACGAATCGATTACCGGGCCCGAAGAGTTTGACGCAGGCAGACACTGATTCGGTGCCCCAGGCCATCGCCGCAATGGCCTGTGCACCGCCGGCAATCAGTACCCGCTCGATGCCGAGCTTGGCCGCCACGGCCAGCACTGCGGGATCGGCCTCACCGTCCTGATTCGGCGGTGTCGACAGCACGATCTGCTCGCAGCCGGCCAGACGGGCCGGCACGGCCAGCATGATTGCGGTCGAAGGCAGTGGTGCGGTGCCTGCCGGTACGTACAGGCCGACCGGGTTCAGCGCCAGCCAGCGCGTTTCGCAGACCACGCCGGGTGCAGTTTCGAGCGAAAAATTCTCCGGCTTGCCGCGCTCGTGAAACGCGCTTACGGTAGCGATGGCCTGGTCGATTGCGGCGTTCAGATCGCCAGGCAGCGGTAGATGCTTTTTCGTTTCCTGCCAGAGTGCAGCCGGTTCGACGCCGTCAAATTCCTTTGTGTAGTTGATCAGCGCTGTGTCGTCGCCGGTGCGAACGCCGTCGATAATGGCGGCTACGCGATCGCGCAGCGCAGCATCGGTTTCGATGCGCGGACGTTGCAACAGGGAGGCCTGGTCGGATGCGTTTAGTGTATTCCAGTCAACGATTCTCATGCCAGCATTTTCTCCACCGGCAGCACCAGAATGGCCGACGCACCCGCGCGTTTGAGCGCTTCGAGGTGCTCCCAGAACACCTGCTCGGTGCACAGCGCATGCACGGCCACGCGTTCGGGCTGGCCTTCGAGCGGCAGTACGGTCGGACTTTCAGCACCAGGCAGGATTTCGGCGATGGTCGATAATTCCGAGCGCGGTACATGAAACATCACATATTTGGTTTCGGCCGCGCGCTGCACACCGCTGATGCGCTGTACGAGTTTGTCCAGTAACGAGGTGCTTTCGGCTGAAAGTTCGGAGCAGCCGCGATACAGCGCGGCCTGGCTGATGGCGACGGTTTCGACTGCGCGCAGATGATTCGCGCGCAGCGTGGTGCCGGTCGAGACCAGATCGACAATTGCATCGGCCGTACCCAGACTGGGTGCGATCTCGACTGCGCCATTGAGCAAAACGATATCGGCCGCAACGTTTTGTTCGTTTAACCACTGCTGTGTGAGCCGCGGATAGCTGGTGGCAATGCGAGCGCCGTTCAGTTGCTGGGCCGATGCATAGTTATGACTCTCGGGCAGCGCCAGCATGAGTTTGCAGTGGCCGAAATCCAGTTCGGTCAGGGTCTCCAATTCGGCACAGGGCTGTTTTTTTTGTGCATCAAGCAGTTTTTCGATAGCCACGTTTTGACCGACAATGCCCAGATCGCACATGCCTTCGAGCAGCAGGCGCGGGATGTCGTCATCGCGCACCAGCAGCAGATCAACCGGCAGATTGCGGCCATACCAGAACAGCTTGTCTTTGCTGCGCGCAAACTGCAGACCTGAGCGCTCAAGCAGTTTCAGCGAATGTTCGGCCAGTCGCCCGGATTTCTGAATGGCAATCTTGATGCGGTTGCCGACTTGGGTTTCGTTGGATTTCACCATCGTGCTCATGGGGTATTCGCCTGGTGTGCGGTGGATTCTGTATCGCTGCGGGTGTCTGCCTGTGCCAGCCGCTTCATCGCGAGCCGATAACCGCCATGGCCCATCTCGACGAAGCGCGCAACCCGACCGATGGTCGTGACGCTGACGCCAGTACGTTCATGAATCTCACGATACGGCAGACCTTCGTCGAGTAATTGCACTACGCGCCAGCGATCGACCAGTGCTTCGAGTTCGGCCGGTGTGGTCAAATCACGCAGCAAGGCACGGCATTCATCGGCCGTTTGCAGCGCCATAAACGCTTCAGCCAGACTGTTTCGGGCGGCACGATTCGCTTTAAGGTGCTGATGATCAAGCTGTTTCATGATTGATTTAATAAATTAATCAAATAATGTATTAGCGTATTAATGCATTATATAGATAAATACAGATTTGTAAACATGGGCTTGAAATCGATTCGGTTAATCAAGTCCTGAACAAAAAAACGGCGCCCTAAGGCGCCGTGGTGTCTAGGTCTTGCTGAGTTCAGCGATCGGATTAGCGGATTAGAATCTGTACGCGATCCGACCGAAGAAGGTACGACCCAGCAGGCTTTGCTGTGAGGCGGCGATTGGCACTGTGCCGCGAACGGTCGCCACATCGAAGGAAACCAGGTCAGGGTCCTGATCCAGAACATTGTCAATACCGATCAAAAAGTCCCAGTTGTCCTGTCGATACAGGAATGAAAGGCTATGACTCCACCAGTCATCAACCGTCAGGTCTCTGAACGCGGGGTCCTGACCGAAATAGGTCGTTTGCTCGTTTTGCACGCGAGAATCGTCGGTTTCCGATGCATACTGCAATGCGTAGGTTACCGACCAATCGTTCCGGGTGAAGGTAGCGCGCAGATTGGAAACGAGCTCTGGCGTGCCGATATCGCCGACGACATCGAGTTCATTAAAGCCGGCCTCTTGACTGGGATCGAATAGCTGGAACTCATTTTCGAATTGGTAGGTGCTTTGCGCTTCGAGGTTCAGACGGCCCCAATCGAAATTATGCGCCCAAGTTACATTCAAATCGAGACCACGAACCGTTTGTTCGTTAATATTAACAAAACTGTCGTCGATGTTCGTAATGTTGTTCGGTACGGTTGCGTCATCATTGGGCGCACGAACCAACAGATCACAGAAGGCATTTGGGAAGTTTTCGGAGTTGTAGCAGCCTGCCACGATGGACGATGCACCAATTCGTGCAATCTGGTCGTTGACTTGAATTTCAAAGTAATCGAGCGCAACGTTCAGGTTGGCAAACTCCGGGCTCCAGGCAGCGGGCTGAAGAACGACTCGGCGATGCGCGCGCCATCGCCCAGCGCGAAGTCGCTGGGGAGCGCGCCGTCGGCCCC
>JBCCHH010000174.1:0-4740 GCA_039028855.1 Pseudomonadota bacterium
CCGACGGAGAAAACAATCCATGGCCAATTCCCGCCATTTCCGCTTACTGATTTTGGGCTCCGGTCCGGCTGGCTACACTGCAGCTATCTACGCTGCACGGGCCAACTTGAAGCCCGCAATTATCACCGGCATTCAGCAAGGCGGCCAGTTGATGACTACAACCGAAGTCGAAAACTGGCCCGGCGACGGTCATGATTTACAGGGCCCGGAGCTCATGCAGCGCATGCTCGACCACGCCGAGCGGTTTGAGACCGAAATGATCTTCGACCATATTCATACGGCCGATCTGAGCCAGCGCCCGATCCGGCTCGAAGGCGACAACGGCCACTATACCTGCGACGCGCTGATTATTGCCACGGGCGCTTCGGCGCGCTACCTCGGGCTGGATTCAGAAGAGCAGTTCAAAGGCCGTGGCGTATCGGCCTGCGCCACCTGCGACGGGTTTTTCTATCGCGACAAGCCGGTGGCTGTGATTGGCGGCGGCAATACCGCGGTTGAAGAAGCGCTGTATCTTTCGAACATCGCCAGCCAGGTGATTCTGGTCCACCGGCGCGATTCGCTGCGGGCCGAGAAAATCCTGCAAGATCGATTGTTCGCACGCGAAGCCGAAGGCAAGGTCAAGATCATCTGGGATCATACCGTCGATGAAGTGCTCGGCAACGATGACGGCCTGACTGGCGTGCGTTTGACGCACAAAGAAACTGACGAAACGCAGCAGATCGACGTCGACGCGATGTTCGTTGCCATTGGCCACGACCCGAATACCAGCATCTTCACCAATCAACTTGACATGGAAGGTGGCTACATCCAGATCAAGAGTGGGCTTGAAGGCATGTCGACCTCGACCAGCGTGCCCGGTGTCTTTGCTGCCGGCGACGTGGCTGATCATGTCTATCGCCAGGCCGTGACCTCGGCCGGCTTCGGCTGCATGGCGGCACTCGATGCCGAACGCTTCCTTGACCAATGATGGTTTAACCCTCTTTGGACGATCGCGTCTCCGGATTTGAGCAAACCCATGACGGCGTTGCGGCAATTGAAGCGGCACGCTGGAACACACTAAACCGAGGCAACAACCCTTTCGTCGATCACCGTTTCCTGGCCTCACTGGAGCAAAGCGGTTGCCTCACACCCGACAGTGGCTGGCTATCGCAGCCGATTGACCTGGAACATTCCGACGGCTTCGCCCCAGCCTACCTCAAGCATCACTCGCACGGCGAATTTGTGTTCGACTGGGCCTGGGTCGATGCCGCTCAGCGCAGCGGCCTGCCCTGGTATCCCAAGCTGTTGGTCGGTGCGCCCTACTCACCCATCACTGGGCCGCGCTTGCTCGGCGATGGAGCGCAGACATTCAAAGCTATCAATGCCTTGATCGATGAACATCAACTGATGGCCGCATCGATCAACTTCTGCGACGAAACCGATCGAGCGCTATTGCTCGAATCTGACTGGCTGGAGCGCCACGACTGGCAGTTTCACTGGCAAAATCCGGGCTATCGCGATTTCGATGACTTTCTCGACCAGCTCAAGCGCAAGCCGCGCAAGAATATCCGGCGCGAACGACGGCTCGCACAGGCCGCGGGCTGGTCCTATCGCTGGCTGGACGGCAACGAACTCGATGATGAACAGATTGCCTTCGTGCATCGCTGCTATCAAACCACCTTCGTGCTGTACGGCAATCTGCCAGCATTGAATCAGGCATTCTTCGAACAGGCCGCGTGCAAATTCGGGTCGCAGTTTCTGGTCTGTATCGCAAGTCAGCACGATCAGGACCTGGCCTGTGGCGTATTCTGGCGCAATCAAACCCATCTGTACGGTCGCTATTGGGGTGCCTTATGCGAAACGCGCGATGTACATTTTGAAACCTGCTATTACCAGGGCATCGACTACGCAATTCGCGAAGGGCTTAGGGTGTTCGAGCCCGGCGCACAGGGCACGCACAAAATTCGGCGCGGCTTCATGCCCGTCAAAACCTGGTCGTATCATCGCATCCGGCACCCGGGCCTGCGCGAAGGCATTCGGCGCTGGCTGCAAATGGAAAAACAGGCACTGGCCAATTATCGTGAAGAACTGCAAGCGCTTGTACCTTTTGCCGAAGCTCAGGCTTCTCCAATGAGCTGATCATGCGTTTTGTCCTACCCCGACTAGCTGACGACCCCGAAGCGCCGTTCCCCGACCCCAAACAATCGGATCATCCGGATGGCTTGATCGCTATCGGCGGCGACCTGTCGCAAACCCGCCTGCTGAATGCTTATCGCAATGGCATCTTCCCCTGGTTCGAACAGCACGGGCCGATTCTGTGGTGGTGCCCGAGCCCACGCGCCGTGCTTATTCCCGGCCATGTATACATCCCGCGTCGACTGCAACGCACGCTAAATCAGCAGCGCTATCGGGTCACCCTCAATCAGGCCTTCGGCCAGGTCATCGAAGGCTGTGCAACCGCACGTGGCGAACACGGGGAAACCTGGATCACCGCCGGCATGCTCGAGGCCTATGCCCGATTACACCAGAACGGCTATGCGCACAGCCTCGAGGTATGGCAAGACGGCCAACTGATCGGTGGGATCTACGGTGTTGCCATCGGCAAAATCTTCTTCGCCGAATCCAAATTTCACATCCAGCGCGATGCGTCAAAAGTCGCGCTGATCGAACTGATGAACCGTTTGGAGCAACAGGATTATTTGCTATGCGACTGCCAGCTCTGGAACCCGCATCTGGAGCAGTTCAATATTCGGATGATGGATCGCAGTGATTTTCTGCGCTTGCTTCAGCATGGGGTAAAGCAGCCAGGTCATTTCCGCTGATTGCAAAGACAAGGGCTGAATCAGGCAAAATTGCAGTATGTATAAAGTCCAACGATTATTGCGCGTTGCGAGGCGAGGCTTAAGCGATATGTTGCCGGCGTTGCGCGTGGCCTGGAACAACAGTCGAGAAGATGATCGGCTCAATCAGATTTTCGGGCCACGTCCACGTTCGACGATAGCCGGTTTAACCATTGGCGGCATTGCCATTGGGCTTTCGCTGGAGAATGCGTTTGACTACCTGCCGCTGCTCGAATATATCGACCTGCCGGCCATTCTGATCGGTGCGATCTACGCATTCCTGATACGACATTATCTGTTTCAAACCAACAAGGCGACGAACGAGGATTTCCCCTGGCTAGCTGCGGCACTGATTCCACCGGCGCTAACACTGGTTGTACTTTCGTTTATCCAGCGGGCCAGTAGCGGCGGGCTGGATTTGATCGTCGGCGCGCCGGCCTGGACCGGTATCGGCGCCTTGCTCGACACGATGGTCGACTCAATGGCGGTCGCCGCCGGTTTGACGATTGCTGTCGCCGCACTATGTTACAGCCGCGACTGGCGCGAGGCATTCAAAGACCTGGCCGTGCAGTTGATCGCCTTCAAGATTATGGTGTTTGTGATGGTGTTGTTGCTGGTCGAGATCGGTATCGTCGGTCCGATTCTGGGCCGCTTGCTTGAAGCTATATTTGGCATCAACTTCCCACACTGGCTGCCGGATCTGGCCGATCAGCTCACCTATGCCGGGCTCATGGGCACGATTTATCTGGCCCTAATCGGCGCAACCTGGACGGCCTGCAGCCGCAGCTTCGCCCGCTTGCTTGAAACCGGCGAAGCTGATGTGCTGACGACCATTCGCGCGATGGCCGATACGCCGGAACAACGGCGCAAGAAGATACGCAAAGAGCGCAGGCTGCGGGCCAAAGAATCGGCGAAAGACAAAACATCCGAGTCGTAGACTAGTTGCCGGCAAAGCAAACCATAGATTTCGCAGATTGATGTGGATTATTCAAAAACTGATCCGCACCAATGGCAATCACGTGCTTGCCCAAAAAGCCGCCGTCAAGCATCAGAAAACTTCTTTCTTTACCAAGCAATCGAATTCGATTTACTTAAATCCGCGTAATCTGCGGTTAAAGCCTTTTTTACCCGCCGCTAGCGCTTGGTCGGATCATTCCTGCCATATTGATCGTGGCTGGATACCCAATCCAGCGAAGAAATCGCTGCCGCCAGTGAAACTTCACCGGCCAGCACGGTGCCAGCCACAATCTCGGCAAATTTCATCACTTTGCCAACACCGGCACAGCCCATAATTTCCAGGCTTTCGTGCTGCGTAGCCAGACCGGTACCGCCGCCGCAGGTCGCAACGATCAACGATGGCAATGTGATCGAGATGTATAAATCCTTTTCTTCCGTCAGTTCGGTGTACAAAATGCCGGCAGACGATTCAGACACGTTGGCCACGTCCTGACCGGTCGCGATAAAGATCGCGGTAATGCCATTGGCGGCATGGGCGCCATTATTGTTCGCACCGGCCAGCATGCTGCCCATCGTGGCGATCTTGGAGTGGTAGTAAAGCTGCTCGGTGTCGGCATCCATGATGTTCTGCAGCACCTCACGCTTGACCACAGCCTCGGCCACCACGCGCTTGCCGCGCGTGCGCATGGCGTTGATCATTGAAGCCTTCTTGTCGGTCGCCAAATTGCTTTCGAGGAAGAAATTGCGGATTTCAACGTCCTTGCAGTTTTCTAAAATCCAGTTGCAGGCCGCAAACGTGGCCTTGCCGACCATGTTCATGCCGGCCGCATCGCCGGTGGTGTAGTTAAAGCGCGTATACAGAAATTTACTGGCCAAGTAATAATCAACATACTTCAGCGTCACGAACGGGTCGGACTCGGCGCATACAGCCTTGATTTCATCCATATGCGCGACCAGCCAGTCG
>JBCCHH010000175.1:0-4729 GCA_039028855.1 Pseudomonadota bacterium
CATAATATACATTATGCGAACTTATAGAGGCATGTCACTGGATGACAGGGTTGGCTCGCCCAGCACGCTAATCACTATGAATCGATCAAAAATCTTCGATTCGAGTGTTTTTTATTAATAACATCCAGAACAGGAGTTTGAACATGACTGATGAATTGAAGAAAGTGCCTGATAGGCCGATGGTAGAAGAAAATGGAAACCCCGCTCCACAAGCAATGTATTGCCGCGCTTACGACAGTAATCGAAATGTGATTGGCTGCACTTCCAAGGCTTCAGAATCGAGTTGCCAGAGCTATGCCCAATCTAAGAACGCTACATACTACTCATATACCACTAATAGCTGTTAGCGGCTCAGGCGATCTGGCCGGTGGAGAACAACACCGGCCAGATACTGGCCACGACGGTTGCTTGCCAGCATTATGCCGAAAAGTTCCTGCAGGTCTCACTCAAGCGAAACCAAATGTGAGAAACCCCAGTCATGATGGCGCTGGATTGCGTAATAAAATAAGGGCCAGCCGCCCCCTGCATACGGCTCGCTGCAGCGCTGCTCTGCCCTCGGGTCCTACTTCTGCAAATCCCGCGGTGATGATGATCGCTGCGCGGGTGCTCATTGCGCCGATCGCGCTTTGGTGAAAAAAGATCAGCCATCAAGAACGTTACTCATGACGCGTCTTCAGAGAATCTTTCCTCATTGTCGATATTGAAAAAGTCCTTTAGGATGATTGGAAAACAACCGGGAAAGTGTTATGTCCAGTTACACTATGGTCGATGTTCGTAATCTGGCCCTGCTCGGTCACGCCGGCTGCGGCAAGACCACGCTGGCTGAGCAGTTGTTGGTCAAGGCCGGCGTCAAGGGCGATGTCGGTACGATTGAACGCGGTGACACCGCGACCGATTTTGATGCGCTGGAGCGTCAGCACCGACATTCACTCGACAGCGCGCTGCTGTATTTTCCGATCAATGATAAGCGGGTCCATTTGATCGATACCGCCGGCCATCCGGATTTTCGTGGCCAGACGCTGGCTGCGATGAGTGCAGTTGAAACCGCCGCCGTCGTGATCAATGCAGCCAACGGGATCGAAATGTCCACCCGCCGGTTGATGCGCCGCGCCCGACAGCGACGACTGTGCCGCATGATCATCATCAACCGCATCGATGCCGGCGAAGCGGATCTGGAAGCGCTGGTGCGTGAGATTCGCGAGGTATTCGGTCCTGAGTGTCTACCGGTCAACCTGCCGGCCGAAAACAGTGCAACCGTGCGTGACTGCTTTTTCAAATCAGAAGGCGAAACCGATATTTTCTCACTGGCCGCGGCGCATGAGGAAATCCGTGATCAGGTCATCGAGGTCGACGAGACGTTGATGGCCAAGTATCTGGAGGGCGAAGCAATCAGCCGCGACGAACTGCACGATGCGTTCGAAAACGCGCTGCGTCAGGGTCATCTGGTACCGATCTGCTTTACTTCGGCCCGCACCGGCGCCGGTTGCAGTGAGTTGCTCAAGTTCATCCGTCGTCTGCTACCGAGCCCGGCAGAAGGCAACCCACCCCGCTTTCGTACCGCCAACGAAGAAAACAAGGTCACTCCGACACTGGACCCGGAAGATCACGCGCTGGCGCATGTGTTCAAGATCGTCAACGATCCGTATGCCGGCAAGCTGTCGATCTTCCGCATCTTCCAGGGCACGATTCGACCCGGCGACCATTTGTTCATCGGTGCTGAGCGTAAAGCAATCAAGGTTGCGCATCTGTACCGGATTCACGGCAACGAAAAAATTGAAATCGAACAAGGCGTTCCCGGCGATCTCTGCGCGCTCGGGAAAATCGATGAAATCCACTACGATGCGATCCTGCACGACGATCATGACGAAGATCATTTTTACCTGAAGCCGATCGATTTCCCGCAGCCGATGTTCGGCCTGGCGATCGCGCCGAAAGCGCGCGGCCAGGAACAGAAGCTGGCTTCGGCGCTGAGTCAACTGGCTGAAGAAGATCCGTGTTTCAAGATTGAGCAGAATCAGGAGCTGAACGAAACGGTGATTCGCGGCCTGGGCGAAATACATTTACGCATTTTGCTCGAGCGCATGCAGCAACGCTATGGCGTCGAAGTCGAAACCCGCCCTCCCCGCATCGCCTATCGCGAAACCATCACGCGCCCGGCCGAAGGCCACTATCGGCACAAGAAGCAGACCGGCGGCGCCGGTCAGTTCGGCGAGGTATTTCTTCGCGTGCATCCACTGGCGCGTGGCGAAGGTTTTCGTTTCAGCAGCGAGGTGGTCGGCGGCGCAATTCCGACCAGCCTGATCCCGGCGGTGGAAAAAGGGGTGCGCCAGGTGCTGGGCGAAGGCGCAATCGCCGGCTATCCAATGCAGGATTTCGAAGTGACCGTCTACGATGGCAAACATCACAGTGTCGATTCGAAGGAAGTCGCATTTGTCGTCGCCGGACGAAAGGCCTTTCTCGAAGCGGTCGCGCATGCCGGTCCGCAGGTGCTGGAACCGATTGTCGATCTGGAAGTCACGATCAGGGACAGCGTTATGGGCGACATCACCGGACTGCTGGCTTCGAAACGGGCACGCATTCAGGCGACCGAGAGCCTGCGCGGAGGTTCGACCCGAATCAGTGCCGCGGTGCCGTTATCCTCGCTTCGGGACTTCCCGACCGAGCTGAAAAGCCTGAGCGGCGGCGAAGGCCGTTATGTATTGGAATTCTCACATTACGAAGCCGTACCGCCGAACGTACAGCAGGAACTGACCGAGCAGTATGCCGATCGAGGCAAGTCTTGAGTAGATGTGCAATCGGCTATCAGCGCATTTGACACATAGAATCATGCATAGCTGACCGGAGTAAACCGTGAACCTGTACGGATATGCGTGTCAGCACCTTCAACACGATCGGTGTTGTGACAACTGACGATGAGGAATCCATTTTCCTGCTGGCGGACGGCCACCATGGAAATCACGGCGATGCGGGTTTCTGTTTTTTCTGCGCTGATGCCGCTCTGTTCCTTCAGGGTAGAGACGGTGTGCACGATATGAATGTCCGGCGTTGCTTCGCGTGCTTTCAGTTCGATGATTTCAACGACAGCATGCTGAAAAATCCTGCGAAAGCCATACTCATGCGCTTTCTGGATTTGTCGGCGGGTTTTCCACCAGTAGCCGACGACGTTCACAAAGTCGGCATCTTCGATAAAGAGTTCGGCGACTGCCTCAGCATCTCCACGATTCCAGCGGTCGAAAAAGGCATGCGCAATGTCCGCGCCGCTATCGTAAAAGTTCATGGGTTCGATCCTCCAGCATGAATGACGGCGTCTATGGTACGAAGTCTTGTTTTGTTCCAAAACCTCAGCTGCAGCGCAATCGCGGCAATAAAAATGCCCAGCCCATAGCCGATCCTGACGCCGTTTGGACCGAGTTCCATCCGGAATCCAAGCCTATATGCAGCCGGAAGGGCAATCAGCCAGTAGGCGCTCAATGTAATCAATGTCGGCACCCGGACATCGACGAGACCGCGTAAAGCGCCCAGTGCGGTGGATTGCAATCCATCGGCGAACTGCGTAAATGCAATGGTCAGGAACATCGTCACCGCGATGGCGAACACCTCCGGGTCGTTCGTCAGTGCAGCGGAGATGTCATCGCGAAAGAAAATCAACAGCACGAAGAATGTCGCCATCCAGCATAGAACGCTGCCGGTCGCCGCGATACTGATCGGATGAAGCCGGCGATATTCTTTCAAACCGACGGCCTGGCCGATCCGGATACTGACGGCAGCCGCCATACCTACCGGCAACATGTAAAGGAGGTATGGAATGTCGTTGCATCAACCCGACCTCCTTCGCCGCACGTGTATCCATTGATTGACTGAGCCCGTTGAATCGCTGCGGTTCAGGCCTCAGGCGGCCGACGCTGGTGGCTCGGCCCTTCCTTCAGCACGCAAAAATGCTTCCAGCGACAAGGTGCCTGCGTGCCAGCGTTTCAGATAGCGTGGATCGCCATCCATTCCAAACGTATCGAAATAGCGGTACATGGCCGTTAGTTCTTCGCCCTGCTCTTTCATACAGGTCTCCCAATCGACTTGCTCATAACGAATCGGGCGTCCAAGCAGGTGCGAAAATGTTTCGGCGATTTCAGTCATCGTAGACATTTCACCGGTCAACGGCATGATCTGGCTGGCCCAGGTTGCACGGTCTTCGAATGCAGTCACGACCATGGCCGCAATATCGGCAACTGCAATCTGGCGATAGACGGTATCGGCCCGCAGCGGATACCGGATCACGCCGTCGCGCTCAATTGACTCACGCTCCCAGGCCCAGTTGTCCATAAACGCTGCGGGTCTGAACACGGTCCATGGGATATCGAGTTCACGCACGCGCTGCTCGATCCGCCACTTGCTGTCCAGGTGGGGAACGCCGGTATTACGATCCATCGTCGAAGCACCGCTGTACACTAAATGGCCCACGCGCGCCTGTGCGGCCGCCTCGGTCAGATTCATGCCTTGCCGGAGTTCGGCTTCGACACCGGCCTCGAGAAAATCCTGGACGTAAAAAACGGCAGCGGCGCCGACGAGTGCGGCATTAATCGACGATCGGTCCTCCAGATCGGCCTGAACGACCTCGACGCCGGACTGTTCAAGCGCTTTGGCAGCAGGTTTGGACGGGTTGCGTGTCAGCGCGCGTACCGGATGTCCGCGTTCTAGCAGCCTGGACACGACGGCCCCGCCCTGTGTACCGGTC
>JBCCHH010000176.1:0-4716 GCA_039028855.1 Pseudomonadota bacterium
CCACGCCAACCACGCCGAGGGGATGCCACTGCTCATACATGCGGTGGCCGGGGCGCTCGGAATGCATGGTTTTACCGTACAGCATGCGCGATTGGCCAATCGCGAAATCGCCGATGTCGATCATTTCCTGCACTTCGCCATCGCCTTCGGGCTTGATCTTGCCCATTTCCAGCGACACCAGGCTGCCGAGCGGATCTTTATAGTCGCGCAGCGCGTCATTGACCAGGCGCACGGCTTCGGCGCGATGTGGGGCGGGTACGGTGCGCCAGATTTTCGCAGTTTCAACCGCCTCGTTCAGCACGCGTTCGTAATCGGCATTGGAGGCCGCATGCACCTGGGCGATGACCTGGCCGGTCGACGGGTTGATCGAATCGATCAGGCCAGCATCGGTGGTGGTCGACCATTCGCCGGGGCCGAAACAGGCACCGGAATTCTGTGCCTGAATGCCGAGTTTTTCAAGGATGGTAGTAACGTGCTGGCTCATGCGGGCTCCATCTGCAAAAACGAATTAAATGTAGCCCACTATTATCGCATTGCTCAGCCTATTCTGTCAGCGTAGCACCAACACCGTCGCTTAGCCAGTCGGTCAGTTCGGTCAGCGTTTGCGAAAGTGCTTGCTCAAAGGCTGTAATCCAGTCATCGGGCCGATTGCCGGTGCTGGAGCGCTCGACCTGGATGGATCGAGTCAACAGCGGTCGGCCAGTCTGCTGCTGAATCAAACGCACGAACAGTTCAATTTCCACGCCATAGCTTCCGTCGCCATCATCAACGGCTTCAAATCGACGCAGCGTGGTGCTCAGAATCCAGTCGGCCGATCCGCCGGCTGCGGCATCGTCGAACGGTCCGGATCGTCTGAAACTGTCGAGCATGACGGATCGCAACAGATCGGGTGCTTTTTCCAGCCACAGATGCTGAGGCAGTGCCTGCAGGCTGGAATCGTTCCAACGGACCAGAATCTGGCGCGAGTCGCGGGTTTGATCGGATTCGGGCCGCAGCACGCGGATGCTGCCGTAGGATTGTTCATGTTCAACCTGCTCGGGCAGAGTAATTTGAGGCTCAATGACCCGAGCCGGCGGTTGAGATTCAATGATCGTGCAGCTAGCCAGCACGATCAGCAGCGTCAGCAAACCCAGCCGCAGGAATTTTGCTTTGGCGGAGTCGATAAGCCTGCATGGGATGCTCATGGTTCATACTCCTCCGGGCTGTTGTTGCCACCGAGCAAAAAGTCAGACGGGCTCTCGCTCAGGCTTTCGGCAATGGCCGATAACTCTCGAATCAGCGTTCTCAATTCTTCAAGCCCCGGGCCGATCTGGTCGATGCTGTCTGAGCCTACATTCATCAGCGAAGCCTGATTGCTGGCAAGAATCGCGTCCGCGCGCGCGCTGAATGCGGCGACATTATCCAGGGTGTGCTGCAGCCGTTCGGCCATTTGCGGCAGCGAGGCAATCAGTTCCCCATCGATCTGCCCGATGATTGAGCGGGCCTGAGTGAGCGTTTGATCGGCGTTGTCCAGCACGGCATTCAAGCTCGCGCTAGCCTGTTCGGCCTGTTGCACCAGGGCCGCAAACTGCTGGCGCTGATCCGCCAGCGTGTCGGAAAACTGGCGCAGGCCGGTCAGCGTCTGGCTGACTTGATCGATATTTTCGTCGTTAAGCAATTTTTCCATCTGCAGCAGAATCGTGTTGGCGGTGCCGAGCATGCCTTCGGACGACTCCAGCAGCAGGCTGAATGCGGATTCACGCGCGCGAATTTCGGGTGGTGGCCGATCGGGCCGATGTTCCAGGATCGGGCTTTCCGGAGCGCCGCCGGAGAGTTGAATTCCGGCCAGCCCGGTCAGCCCCAGCAGCCGGATGCCGGCTTCGGTGTCCTCATGCAGCGGGATGGCCGGGTCGACCTGGATCGTCACGATGACTTCGCGCAGGTCGTCCATGTTGAGCTGCAGATCGGAAATCTGCCCGACGTTGATGCCGTTGTACAGCACCGGGCTGCCGACGGAAACGCCGGTGACCGACTGGGTAAACCTGATAATATAGTGATCCCATTCCGTGTCCACGGCTACTTTGCCGGCCCACAGGCCGAATATCAGCGCAAAGGCCGCGACAATCAGCGTAAAGCCGCCAATCAAAACGTAATTCGCCCGGGTTTCCATGGTCTATACCTTCATCCGCGAAGCGGTCGCATTCGATGCGGCCCGCCCGCGCGGACCGTGAAAATAATCCTGAATCCAGGGATTGTCATAGTCGGCAACCTCGTCCAGCGTGCCGATCGCGAGTACCTTGCGCTCGCCGATGACAGCGACGCGGTCGCAGATTGTATAAATCGTGTCGAGATCATGCGTAATCAGAAATACCGTCAGGTTCAGCGATTGTTTCAGCGTCAACAATAACTGATCGAATGCGGCCGCGCCGATCGGGTCGAGCCCGGCGGTGGGTTCATCCAGAAACAGCAATTTCGGCTCCAGCGCCAGTGCACGCGCCAAGCTGGCTCGCTTGCGCATGCCGCCGGACAGCTCCGACGGCAGTTTGTCGCCGGCCGACCTCGGCAGGCCCGACAGGCAGATACGCAGGCGGGCCAGCTCCTGGCACAGATCGTCCGATAACTCCGGTCGATGGGCTTTAAGCGGCATTTCGACATTCTCTAACACCGTCAGCGATGAAAACAGCGCGCCGTCCTGGAACAGCACGCCGGCCTGCTGCTCAAGCTGCGGCTGGCGTTCGGCGTGCGGGTCGAGCGGCTGGCCGAAGATTTCAATCTGGCCCTGCTGCGGTGGGCGCAGCGCCAGTATCGCGCGCATCAGTACCGATTTGCCGGTGCCTGAGCCGCCGACGACCGCCAGAATTTCGCCCTGGTGTACGTCGAGGTCAAGATTTTCATGCACGACGAAGTCGCCGAACCGGTTCTCGAGATTTCGGACCCGAATGGCCGGCATATCGCGATCCGGCGCTGAGCGACCCGATTCGGCTTCGTTTGTCGCGATCACCAGCCGATCTCCATGAAATACACGGCGGCCAGCGCATCAATCACAATGACCATCGTGATACTGCGCACCACAGCGGCCGTCGTGTGCTCGCCGACCGACTGCGCGCTGCCCTGCACGCGCAGACCTTCCGAACAGCCGATCAATGCGATGACCAGCGCGAAAATCGGTGCCTTGATCAGGCCGACCAGATAGTCCTGGAGCCGCACGGTCTGGTACACACGTTCGATATAAAGTCCGACGCTGATATCCAGCGACAGCACCGAAACAATCAGGCCGCCAAGTAGTCCGGCCAGGGTCGCGATCACGGTTAACGCCGGCAGCATGACCAGCAGAGCGACGACGCGCGGAATCACCAGCAGCTCGATGTCGTCCAGGCCCATCGTGTGGATCGCGTCAATCTCCTGCTGGCTTTTCATCATGCCGATCTGGGCGCAGAACGCGCTGGCGGTGCGTCCGGCCAGCAGGATGGCGGTCAACAGCACGCCAAATTCGCGCAGAAAGGCAAATGTGACCAGATCAATCACCATAATCTCGGCGCCAAAATCACGCAGCACGGTCGCGCCGAGAAAGGCCAGCACGGCACCGATCATAATGGCCAGCAGGGCCAGCAGCGGCACGGCGTTGAAGCCGGTCTCCTGCATATGGTGGACCAGCGATGTCCAGCGCAGCCGCCTCGGATTGAACAGCGCCAGCACCAGACGGTGCAGCGTGACGCCCAGAAACCCGATCAGTTCAAGGATGTTATCGATCGTCTGTACGACGTCCTGGCCGGTTCGCTCCAGCACTTGCTTCCACGAAGGGTCACCGCCAACCGGTGCCGCGCGACAGGCGTCTTCCGAATTCTGCACCAGATCGAACAGCGCCTGATGTTCAGCGTTGAGCACAAGCGCGCTCGGGCTTAGCTGGTGACTTTCCAGCACGCGCGCCAGCAGCAGCGCGCCGCTGGAATCAAGCCGGTCGATGCTGCATCCGTCAATCCGCTGAATGGGCGCACTCAGTCGGGCAAGCTGTTCCGACAGGCGCTGACTGGACTCGAGCACCCATGCGCCCTGCACGAGCAGCACGCCCGGTTGATCAGCATTGATGGTGACGGCCTGAGTTTGGCTCAAATCGCTGTCTGCGAATGGTTGCCTGCGAACGCTTCAATCGCGTTCGGCAATCGCAGCCTCGGTAAATGACACCTGACTTTACCCCACACCAATGCGCCGATCCAGCCAGGTTTATCGGCTGGATGGGTGTTGCGCGCTCGGCAGGCTGACCTGTGCCGGGGGTTCCCACCCCTCAGCGCGGTGTTCGGCCACGATGGTGGTGTAGATTCCGCCGCGCACCCAGAATTCAGCCGTCAGGCGCATAAATCTCGGGCTCGTGGCCGCAACGAGATCACCGAGAATTTCGTTCGTCACCGCCTCATGAAACGCACCGTGCTCGCGAAACGACCAGATATAGAGCTTGAGCGATTTCAGCTCCACACACAGCTTGTCCGGCACGTATTCGAGCCGCAGTTCGGCAAAATCGGGCTGACCGGTTTTCGGGCACAGGCAGGTAAATTCAGGCATGCGCATGTGGATGGTGTAATCGCTTTCGGGCTGCGGGTTAGGAAAAACTTCAAGATCTTTGCATGGCTGCGAGGGCATGGTGAATCCTTAGCTGAACGTGTACGATTTTTGATTGAAATAATGAATGAATGAATTTATAAGAACTCTTTTTCTAGAATAATTCATAATGCAGCAGCATCC
>JBCCHH010000177.1:0-4714 GCA_039028855.1 Pseudomonadota bacterium
ACCAAAGCCATGGTCTTGCGGCCAGGTCTCGGCCACATCTGGCAAACCCTCCGTGACACGCGCCTGAAAATCGGCCTGTGCTCCAATCTCGCCGCACCCTACGGGCCGCCCCTACGCGCCCTCCTGCCGGACGCGCCGGATGCCGAAGTGCTCTCCTACAACGAAGGCCACATCAAGCCGGAACCGGAAATCTATCACCGCGTCATCAAGCAGCTTGGCGTGCCGGCGAACCGAATCCTGTTCGTCGGTGATACTTATCGCGCCGACATCGAAGGGCCACAAGAAGCGGGCATGCAAGCCATGGAGATCGCCCAGTTCGAAACCATATTTGAGGAAATGAGACGGCTTCCCCGTTACTCTCTTTGATCAATGGGGGCTGTTTGTCCCCACCCCTCGAGAATATTTGAAGAACAGAATTTTTCCTCTAAAATCGCTGCACGGTACAAGCTGGCAAGCGATGAACGTGAACGGAATAGCCGCCGATCTCTCAAAGGTCGGCGGCTTAAATGCTTAGCGCTCAAATAACCAACAACAAAAATCAATCTACAATTTAAGATATTCCCCCAATAAAAAATCACCGGAAACCCAATGCGATCATTCCTCAACACCCTGACACTAACACTCCTGCTGACAACATCAATCACCACGCTCGCTGAAAACCAAAAACTCGACGCTTACGATATTTTCGGCCTCGAATACGCCAACCAGCCGCAGATTTCGCCCGACGGCGAACAGGTGGTGTATGTGCGCCAGCAGATGGACAGGATGAGCGACCGAAACATCGGTCATCTTTGGCTGATGGATGTCGACGGCAATAATCATCAGCCATTGACGACGGGCGCGACCAGTGCCTCGCATCCACGCTGGTCACCCGACGGCAGCCGAATGTTGTATATCGGCAACAAAGACAGCGGCACCCAGCTATACGTACTTTGGCTCGATAGCGGTCGCATTGCGCAGTTAACCCAAGGCCCGTATGCTCCGTCGAACCCATCCTGGTCAGCGGACGGTTCCCGCATTGCGTTTAATCAGTTTGTTCCATCGGAAACACCGGCACTGGTCAAACCGCTGAAGATGCCAGAAGGCGCCAACTGGGCACCTGCGCCAACGGTAATCGACCGACCGGTCTTTCGTGTCGATGGTCAGGGTTTCTTGCCGCATGGTCAAACGCAGCGATTCATTATTTCAGCCGACGGCGGCGCACCGCGCCAGATCACCGATGGCCCTTATCCACACAACGGCCAAGCCATCTGGACGAACGACGGCAAGCAACTCATCTTTACCTCGAATCGGCGCGACGATTGGGAGCTCGAAGGCAATGACACCGAACTATTCCGCCTGACCCTGGACACGGGTGAACTCGAACCGCTCACCAGCCGCTATGGTCCGGACAGCAACCCTGCGCTGAGCCCGGATGGCGAAAGGCTGGCCTGGCTGGGATTTGATGACGAGCTGATGAGCTACAGCAATACACAGTTGTACGTTATGTCGCTACCTGATGGTCAAACAAGCGTGCTGACCGAAAATCTGGATCGAAATATCGATGCCTTCGAGTGGGCCGATAACGGGCGTTCGATCTACATCAGCTATTCCGAGTTCGGCATTGGCGTGATCGATCGAATACGCCTGAACGGCGAACGCAATCGAATCGCCGAACACCTCGGCGGCACCACACTCGGGCGACCCTACGCCAGCGGCGACTTTAATGTCGGGCCGGACGGAGTCGTATTTACCCAAACCAATCCACAGCAGCCAGGCGATTTGTTTATGACCGATGGTGAGCGTGAGGCTCGCCTGACTCGTCTGAATGCGCAAATGCTAGAAAATCACCGTCTCGCAACGGTCGAAGAATTCCGCTATCCATCGAGCCATGACGAGCTGGAAATCCAGGGCTGGATTGCCTATCCGCCAGAGTATGAAGAAGGCCAAAGCTATCCCCTGATTCTAGAGATTCATGGCGGCCCATTCGCTGATTACGGCCCGCGCTTCTCAATGGAAGTCCAGCTCATGGCTGCGGCCGGCTATATCGTCGCGTATATCAACCCCCGTGGCAGCACCAGCTACGGCGCTGATTTTGCCAACGAAATTCACCATGCCTATCCGGGCAACGATTATTACGATTTGATCAGCGGTGTCGATTACTTGATCGAGCGGGGCCTGGTCGACCCGGATCGGCTGTACGTCACGGGCGGTTCGGGCGGCGGTGTATTGACTGCATGGATCATCGGCAAAACCGATCGATTCAAGGCCGCCGCTGTCGTCAAACCGGTGATTAACTGGACCAGCTTCGTGCTGACCGGCGACTTCACGCCGTTTTTCCATAAATACTGGTTCCCAGCGCTGCCTTGGGACGCACCGGAGCATTATCATGCTCGCTCACCGCTATCGCTGGCCGGCAATGTCACCACCCCGACCATGGTTATGACGGGTGAGGCCGACTGGCGCACACCGATGTGGGAATCAGAGCAATATTATCAAGCGCTGAAACTGCAGGGTATCGATTCGGTGCTGGTGCGCATACCCGAAGCGCCGCACAGTATCGCCGCACGACCCAGCCAGATGGCAACCAAGATCGCGCATATTCTGGCCTGGTTCGCAAAATATCCGTAAACTGGTCGGGCAACCACCAAACCGAAGGTTATGAACGTACTCATCACCGGAAATTCGAGCGGCTTAGGCTTGGGACTGACCAAACAACTCCTGGCACGTGATGCCATCGTCTGGGGCATGAGCCGTCGCGGCTGCCCTCTTCAAGATGAAGGCTTGCGCGATCGCAAACACGACCTGGCCAATCTCACGACCCTGCCCGAAGCACTCGAGCGATTGTTATCCGACTGTCTGCGGCTCGATCTGGTCATCCTCAACGCCGGCATTCTCGGTCGCATTCAGCCCATTTCCGAAACGCATATGGCCGAGCTTGAGCACCTCATGCGGATTAACGTCTGGGCCAATAAAGTCATTCTGGACTGGTTGATCGAACGTCAACTGCCAGCCACGCAGATCGTCGCGATTTCCTCCGGCGCCGGTCATAATCTCAGCTATGGCTGGGGCGGCTATGCGCTATCAAAATCGTTGCTCAACGATCTGATTGCGCTGTATGCACACGAAATGTCGGATAGTCATCTGACTGCGCTGGCGCCGGGCCTGGTCGACACCGGCATGCAGGACTATCTGTGCGAACACGTTGATACGGAGGAATATCCATCGGTGCAAAAGCTCGTTAATGCACGTGGCAGCGAGGCCATGCCCGACCCAGATCAGGCGGCCACCCGGATATTGGATCTAATGGAAAAACTAAACAAAGGCCCTAGTGGCCAATTCACTGATCTGAGAAACGTATAACAACACGGCCAGAGCGAACTGGCCGTGATTGATCAGATTTGATCGCAGTCGTTTTCAAAAACTAAAGCGTACGTTTGCACGGACCATGTGCACATCAAATTCTATCGTTTCTGCACCTAGGCTCAGGCCAAATCGATCATTAAACTTGATTAGGAAATCCGCACCCACTAGATATTCATCGCTATCCGGAAACAAGAATCCACCAAATACGCGGGTTTCCAGATTGTTATTCAGCGCAGTCCGAATACCCAGGTCTACACGCGCATCATCCGCTTCATTGTTTCCCGCATCGACTCTGAAGTAGGAAGCCTCAACAAACCAGTCAGTCGAGTCATTCAAATTGGCACGAAAGCCGAGACCCAGCTTGTAGGTGTCCAAATCTTCACGCGTTTCAATTCGATCCCAGGAGCCATGAAGATACAAACCATTTTGCAGATCGGCTGATCCACGTATATTAAATCCGTCTTCATCACCTCCGCCATCGACATCGAACCATGAATAACCACCTTCAATGTAGCTGTAGCTAAGTTCGCCAGACTGCGCTTGAACGCTTGCAGCCAGTAAAAAACCACCTGCAATCAAACCAATATATGTAACTGCCTTTTTCATTACATGATCTCCTGTTAAAATTTTTATTGAATTAAACCATCAACAGCATTTAAGGGCCCACACAGCATATGTGCGACGCACTTTTTTGAATTACTGTACAAGTTGAATCACTGTACAAGCCCCTAGCTGAATTCTAGCTGAACTGTATACTTAGCCGACTTGACCTAAATCAAATTTATCAAGCAGCAACGTTTTGTTTGTCTCTTTTTCGCATCCGTTTTCGTAACAGGATGAAGACAATTTCGTAAAGGCATACGATCATGATGGATTTCAAACTTGGCCAAATCATTTCGCTGCTGTTGAAAACCACACCGTTTCTGATATTCCGTTTCCTGATTTATTTCGGCATTACTCTGGCCTATGTATTGATTACCGGCATCGGCGCGGGGATCGGCTTTGGCGTCGGTTCCATTGCCGGCGGAGCCGAAGCCGGCGGGCTTTGGGGCGGCATGTTCGGCTTCGGACTCGCCAGCGTTGGCGTGTACCTGATTCGTGAATATCTGCTCTACATGGTCAAGGCCGGACATATTGCTGTGCTGGTCGAATTGATGGAAGGCAAGGAACTGCCTGGCGGTAAAGGCCAGATCGATTATGCCCAGGGCATCGTGCGCGAGCGATTCGCGCAATCCTCCATCCTGTTCGGTCTCGATCAACTCATCAAGGGCGTGCTGAAGGCCTTTAATCGTGCGTTTTTCACCATCGCGAATTTTCTGCCGATTCCCGGCATTCAGGGCATCGCGAGCTTCATCAATACCATCATCAA
>JBCCHH010000178.1:0-4689 GCA_039028855.1 Pseudomonadota bacterium
ATGCTGGTCGATCTGCTGTAAAGCCCAGTCGAAATCTGCACGATCGTTGATGACAAATTTGATCTGATCGTGCAGCTGCAGATGATCCAAGTTATTCCAGTCGTTACGTGCCGACTCACCCGACGCCGGGGCTTTGAGGTCGAGAATTTTGATGACTCTCGGATCAACCTGATCGACCGGCAGTGCGCCGCTGGTTTCAAGCGATACGTACAAACCTTCATCACACAGTGTACGCAGCAAGTCATGGCAGCGCTTCTGCGCAAGCGGTTCACCGCCGGTAACGCAGACCCGGTCCGTGTCATAGTCTTTGACGGTTTGGACGATATCGTCGATTTCCTGCCATTGGCCGCCATGAAAAGCATACGTCGTGTCGCACCACACGCAGCGCAACGGGCAACCGGTCAGACGCACGAATACGGTCGCCCAGCCACTGCTGTCCGTTTCGCCCTGCAGCGAACGGAAGATTTCGCTGACTTTCAGGCCGGTGCGCGGTGGAGTGACGATTTCGGCAGGTGCAGACACAATCAAATCAGACCAGTTCGGTTCAACCAAGCAGCGGTTCCGAGAAACCGCTGGTCAATCATGAATGCAGTCAGAAGTGGCCTTCGAGCCGCATGGTGCGCAGGCGGTTTTCAGCTAGGCGCGAGAAGTTGGTGCCAGGGTTACTGACTACGATCTGTTCGAGCGCAGCACGGGCTTCAGACCACTGCTGCAGTTCATAATGACTGAAGCCGATCTTTAACAGAGCATCCGGCTCTTTGCTGCTATCCGGATAGCTGTTCAGTCAACGATTGAACTGGCTCAGCGCGGTTTCGAAATCGCGCGTCACGTAATACACCTCACCCAACCAGTATTGCGCATTCGGCGCAAAGCTGGAGTTGGGATGATCGCGCAGAAAACGGTCGAAACCTTCGGCGGCATCGGCATAGCGGGTCTCGCGCAGGGCTAGAAACGCCTGGTCATAGGCCTGCTGTTCGGCCTCGGTCGGCGGCTGCATTTCACGCACGCCTGCAGCCGTGGGTGCATTCAGCGTAATAATCTCGGCTTGGCGGTCGATCGGCATGCGCACTTCGGGCAAATCCGATGGCGGTGGCGGGCTTTGCGCCTCAGGTGTTGCCGTATCCGTCTGGCTGTCGGCTACTGAGGTTCGACCTAACTGAACATCCGGCTGGCCGATCGGCTGCGTTACAACAGCTTGTGCTGAAGCACCCAAGGCACTGATGCGTTCATCCAGATCCAGATATTGATCGCGCTGACGCCGCTTGAGATCTTCGATTTCCTGCGACTGAGCCTCGACCAGACCGCGCAGTTCACGCATTTCTTCGCGCATCTGCTGCAACTCGATAATCATGCGGCTGGCCATGCCATCGGACTGACTTTGCGGCGTCTGCGCCACTAATGGAACTGTCAGCAACAGGCAACACAATGCGGCGGCAGCACCAGTAGCACGCTTCAAATCAAAAGCAGGCGCCACGATGGACGCCTGCTGCTGGATCAATTTCAACATGATCAGAGTTCTCATTTGTTACAGGAGACTATGCATCAACGCGCGGTGTAAACAATCTCCACGCGGCGGTTGCGCTCCCAGCAGTTATCGCTGGACTGGCGGCAGACCGGACGCTCTTCGCCATAACTGACTACTTCAAGCTGGTTGCTGCCGGCACCGTCGGCACGAGCTAGATCCTGAACGGAATTTCCACGACGCTCGCCGAGACCTAAGTTGTACTCACGCGAACCACGCTCGTCGGCATGACCTTCAAGCAACACGCGTGCGCTCGAATTAGCCTGCATGTAGGCCGCATGCGCACGAATGACCGGCAGGAAGCGGGCCTGAACATCCGAGCGATCAAAATCAAAGTAGATTTCGCGCTGGCTCAGCAGGCTCTGCGGGTTGTCGAGATTGCGCGAATCGGCAAAATTGTTCGGGTCGACGCGATCGGTTTCAACCTCGGTTACCGGCGGCGTTACTGTTGGCGGCGGTGTCTGGGTTTCGGTGCCTTCATCACGAGTTTCACGCGCACAGGCGGCGAGAATCAGGCTCAACATCAATACTAAAAACAAGCGGACTGCGAATTTCATGCTTCCTCCAGGATGTTCAAAACGGTATGGCTGATTGGGTTCTTTTTTTTTGCCAACCTGCTGGCGATGGTGGCCGGCAAGTCGCACGATTGTGATTACTGTTCTCTCATTTTCATTGAATCAGCGGCGACCAGGCCGGCTCGCGCACGTCTCCATCGGTTAGAACCAATCGCTGACGGAAACGCCCATCGGCCGAAACCGCAGATAAAACTCCGCGTTCGCCTTCGCGCGTCGCGTACAACACCATGCTTCCATTTGGCGCAAAGCTTGGCGATTCGTCCATCCGACCCGGAGATAATACACGTAAACGCATCGTTTCGCGATCCAGTATTGCAATTCTGAACTCGGTACCGTCCCCATGCACCATCGCCAGTTGACCACTTAACGGATCGACTGAAACGCGTGAATTGTAGCGACCTTCGGTCGTAACACGCTCCAAGCCGCTGCCGTTGGTATCGATCCGGTAAATCTGCGGTCGTCCGGCGCGGTCGGACGTAAACAGCACTTCGCGGCTGTTGGGCGACCAGGTCGGTTCGGTATCAATCGCCCAGTGATTGGTCAATTGCCGCATACGACCAGTCGATACATCACGTAGCCAGATTTCGGAGTTACCGGTGCGCGACAGGCTCATCGCCAGATAGCGGCCATCGGGCGAAAACGCAGGCGCACCGTTGATGCCGCGTTCGGCGCTGATGACATCACGCTGGCCGGTAAAAATATCCTGAATCACGATATTCGATTTGCCGGTTGCGAACGAAACATAGGCCAGGCGGCGACCGTCGGGCGACCAGTTCGGCGACAGAATCGGTTCGGAATGACGCACGATAGTCTGCGGATTAAAACCATCCGAATCGGCCACGATGAGCTCGAACTGTTCGCTATCGGTGCCCGTGTTCTGCACTTTGACGTAGGCAATGCGGCTGGCAAAGGCGCCCGGAATACCGGTTAATTCTTCATAGATCGCGTCGGCAATCTGATGCGCACGCAGGCGGTATTCACCCGGCCCGGAAGGAATCGCGCGCGAGAACAGCGTACGGCTATCATGCACCGACACGAGGTGGTATTCGATCTCGGTACCGAAGCCATCCGGTGCGGTCACGACCCGGCCGACTGCCACATAATCAACATTGAGCAGGCGCCAGGTGCCGAAACGCACTTCCGGCGGGCTGGCTGGACGATCGATCATGTCGGCTACCGGCATCGGATCAAACAGTCCGCTGCGACGCAGGTCGTTGGCGATTACATCGGCGATATCCGTTTCCGGTGTCGGCGTGCCGAGCTGGGTCGAAAACGGCACCACTGCAATCGGCAATGCACCTTCGACACCATCAACGATTTCAATCTGCAGTTGCGCCTGTAAACTGCTGCTAGCTGCAAAAAAAAGCAGCGCCAGTAACGCGAGTTTATTCACCGTCATACCTGAAAATAAATTCAATTTCTCTTGCAAAGACATCTTCATAGCCTCGATAAGGAAGTTCAGCCGTGCGCTGCACCGCCGCCAGAATCGAGCGGCGCGTAGCATCGTCGGCATTGCATGGTTGAGTAATCGCCTGGTCGATAATTTCACCGCCCGGGATCTGAACAACACGTATGCTGCAGCGCACGCCGGGCTGTGTCGTCGGCGGTCGAATCCAGTTGCGCCGCACCAATTCGGCAATCGTCAGAATATATTCGTCCGTCAGCGTTGCGATTCGTTCACTGGCCACAGCATTTTGCTGCGCCAGACGAATCCGTTCCGCCTCGGCTTCGGCCTCGATTTGGGCCTGTTCCTGACGCCTGCGCTGAGCCAGTTCGGCCAGGCGCTGTTCTTCGAGTTCCCGTTCACGCTGCGCCTGTTCGCGCTGCTCGCGGAGTTCTCGCAGCTCATCGAGCCTGCGCTGTTCTTGCTCGCGCCGGCGCTGTTCTTCGCGCTCTAACTGCAAGGCCGCTTGACGCTCGCGTTCCCGGGCCTGTTCACGCTCGAGTTGCTGCAAACGCTGCTGTTCGAGCCGCTGCTGGCGCTCACGCTCTTCGGTTTCTCTTTGCGCCTCGGCCTGCTGTTGCTGCTCACGCTCGCGTTCCAGGCGCTCCTGTTCGAGTTGCTGCTGCAGTCGTTCCTGCTCACGCGCATCCAAAAAAGGCGCCGCATCGACTAGGGTGAAGGCCGGCGGCGGTGGCGCACGCGGCGGCTGCCAATCCAGACCGGTAATTACGAGCACACCGAATAGTGCCAAATGCACGGCCAAGGCCAGCGCAATGCCAGTAGTCAGTTCGCGCAGGGTCTGTTTGCGTGCATAAGCCGATTGGGCGTTCATCGCACAGGCCTGTAGTGCTCGGTAAGCCGCATTCTGATGAAATCAGGGCAATGTCCGGCAAGGCAGAACAGGCGCCCAGCAGCACTAATACATAAGCAATTGATAATGCTTCTGATTTCATCCCGAAGGGTTGCGCCGAGAAAGGCGTAACGCAGCGCTTTGATTACTCGATCACGTCTCATCAGCGTCAAATCCATAAGGTTGACTGGCGCTTTTTTTTGCACGCAACAGGATGACGATCATCAAGCTCCACGGGCCTTATTCAGGCAGTTCACCCATAAATCCAATCGACGCCACGCCGGCCTGCTGCAGCAGC
>JBCCHH010000179.1:0-4644 GCA_039028855.1 Pseudomonadota bacterium
ATAATATTAATCACTTGAGAAGTATGTTTTTGGTTAATCAGGGACTTTTGGTGCTAATAGGGCCCTTGAAGTTGCATACCTTGCTGCGGGGTAAAGGCGCGGTTCTCTGGGCTGGCGAATACAAATGGAACTGAGATGAGCTGCATGTTCTGGTTGATCTGTACAGCAAAATGCAGGTGCGGGCCGGTTGAGTAGCCGGTGTTTCCGGACAGGCCGATCTTCTGACCGCGTTCGACCGTTTGCCCTTCTCGCACTAGAATTCCGTCGTAGTCCAAATGGGCATACACCGCCATGCTGCCGTCGTCGTGCAAAATGCGAATGAAATTGGCCCGTGGGCCATAGTGTTCCAGATTTTCGCCGCTTTGATGAAAGTAGCGGGCCATATCCATGACCACGCCTGCGCGAGCGGCGTAGATGGGCGTGCCGGCCTGTAACCCGAGGTCTATGGCGAATCGGCTGCCCGGAGTCTGGTGACTGAATTTGCCGTTAAAAGCCTGTCCGATGCGCGCCGATTGGTCATCGGCCAGCGGAATTCGGTAGGCATAGTCGGCGCTGTAGTCGGGATTGACCGAACCCGGTACCACGGCGGTTTCGAGCCGATATTGCCAGGACCGCTGCCAGTCATCGGGCGCGAGCGTGACCATTTCAACGCCGCGCGCAGCAATTTCGATCCAGGCCGGCAGTTCGGGTTCGCTGATCATATTCAGCGATTCGCTGGCGACGACTTCAATCGTAACGGGTCCATGCAGTCGGTTGGCAAAACGCCAGACCGGCTGGCCCTGGCGGCCGATGTCATCCATTCGTACGGGTGATTCCGGTTCGGCAATCGCACGTTGCTCGATAACTACATAATCGCCAATGGGTTTTTGGTCAGACAGGTGTTGAATACCATCCTCATCGGTCCATAAAAACACACTTTGTGCGATGGCCATGCTGGTTAACAGCAGCACGATGAATCCAATTAAGATCAATATCGAAGATGGATAGCGCATATGGCTTTGGATGCTTTATATCGCTTTTGGGTTCCGCTTGAATCGAGTGATCAGCACTCAATGACATTCACGGCCAGGCCGCCGCGGGAGGTTTCTTTGTATTTGGTCATCATGTCACGGCCGGTGTCGCGCATGGTTTTGATGACATGGTCAAGGCTGACGCGATGTTTACCATCGCCGGCTAGTGCCATACGGGTCGCATTCACGGCTTTGACCGCACCCATGGCGTTGCGCTCGATACAAGGGATTTGCACCAGTCCGCCGACCGGATCGCAGGTCAACCCCAGGTTGTGCTCCATGCCGATTTCGGCTGCATTTTCGACCTGCCAGAGTTCACCACCGCGTGCCGCTGCCAGACCACCCGCGGCCATCGAGCAGGCCACACCGACTTCGCCCTGACAGCCGACTTCGGCACCTGAGATCGAGGCGTTTTCCTTGTACAGAATGCCGATGGCAGCGGCCGTGAGCAGGAATTCGATAATGCCGTCTTCACTGGCCCCTTCGATAAATCGGCGGTAGTAGTGCAGCACCGCCGGGATAATGCCGGCCGCACCATTGGTTGGTGCCGTGACGACGCGCCCACCAGCGGCGTTTTCCTCGTTGACGGCGAGCGCGTACAGGTTGATCCAGTCGAGGCTGTCCAAATCGTCGCGCTCGGCACGAGCTTGTAGCTTGCGATACAGATTCGGCGCGCGTCGGACCACTTTAAGCCCACCCGGCAGTACGCCTTCGCTGGCGATGCCACGTTCGATACAGGCCTGCATTGCATGCCAGATTTCGAGTATGCCGCTGCGAATATCAGCTTCAGCGCGCCAGGCCTTCTCGTTGGCGATCATGAGTTCGCTGATGCGCAAATCATGCTGTTTGCATTGGGCGAGTAATTCATCGGCGGTATTGAACGGATAGGGCAGTGGTGTGCTGTCGGCCACGATGCGATCAGCCGCTGCCTCATCAGAATTGACCACAAAACCGCCACCGACAGAGTAATAGTCCCGGCTGCTGAGTACGGTACCGTCTGCAGCCAGCGCTTCAAAGCGCATGCCGTTTGGGTGATACGGCAGGGTTTGGCGTTTGTGAAAAACCAGATCACGACGTAGATTGATCGGTACGGGGTGCTGATCCAGCAAGCGAATCATTTTTTCATGGATGATCGCCTGCATACGCGTGGGAATATGGTCGGGATCAACCCGATCCGGGTAATGGCCTTCAAGCCCAAGTAAGACGGCCCTGTCGGTGCCGTGACCACGACCGGTATGTCCGAGCGAGCCAAATAGTTCAAGCCTGAGTTTGGCTGTTGATTCGAGCAAACCGGACTCGTCGAGTCGCTCGGCAAAGCGTGCGGCCGCGCGCATCGGGCCGACGGTATGCGAACTGGATGGACCGATACCGATTTTAAACAGATCGAAAATACTGACAGACATGGCGATGTACGTGACAGCTAATGAATTCAGCTTGCATTATGCAATGCGCTTAGCGTCGATGCCATGGATTCGGAGCGCGTCATTTGGCTGCTACAAGCTAGGTGATTGTGCTGTCACGCTTTTCGGCGTGAACCAGATTAGTCTCGCGCAGTATTTTGAAATGGACCGACAGCGTTGGCCAGGATTCACAGAACTGATCGGCCAGCTCGCCCGCTTTCATTGGACGCCGGCGTGACAGTCGCAGCACCTTGCGTCCGGTTAGGTCGGATAGGGCTTTATACTTACAGGCCTTTTCTTGCAATCGCTTCGTCCTGATCGTGATTAAAAACGTACTGTTCTTCGCTTTGATAGTAATTTTGATTGCCCCGGTAGCGTGGGGTACTACGGCACAGAATCGTCTCAATGAAAATACGCTCAGGGGCGATGACGCTTTGGCCTGCGGTGATTTGTTCTACGATGATGGTGTGGCAGAAAACACGATTTTCTTTGGTGGCGGTGATGCTGGCCGACCGGATCATTTTCTCGGCATCCGATTTGAGTTGGCGGATTTCAACATTGCGCCCGGCACGACAGAGTTGACCGGCTTTTGCGTATCCAACCGTTTCGATCTGACTGCACTGGGCGGACCGTGGCCGAATGAGGTATTCGTCTATCGCGATTTGAATGGCCTGCCCGATATTGACAACCCACAGCGCCAGGCCACGATGCTGACTGGTGACGGAACCGGCTTTTTCGAGACGAATTTTGATCAACCATGGCTGCTAGATGAACCAGTGTTCTGGCTATTGGTGCGCGGTGATCCGGTTAATGAAGGTGAAGACTTCAACGTCGAATCCGATCAATCGTCGGAGCCGACCGGCAATAGCTGGATTACCGACCGCGGCTTGTCGCTGATCTTTCAAACTGGTCAAAATCTGATGCTGCGTGCCAACATTCAAGCCTCACTGCAATCAACCAAAAAGGTTCCCAGCCTGAGTTTGCCCTCGCTGTTGCTGCTCTGTGTACTTATTATCGTCTTGGCCGCATGGGTATACCGACAAAGCAGGCTGGACGTGCGCGGGTAATTAATGAAATACTTAGCGTTTTAGCGGCTGGATGTGCAAGTATGTCACTGGTTTTTTATACGCGAGAAAATTGTGGTTTATGCAGCAAGGCGTTCGCACTGATTACGGTCGGTGGTTTGGCCGATCAGGTTCAAGCTGTCGATATCGATGGTGATCTGGAGTTGATCCAGCGCTATGGCGATCAAGTGCCCGTGGTGCTTAATGATGAAACCGGCGAGAAACTGAGCTGGCCGTTCACGGCATCGCAAATTCAGGAGCTGGCCAACTCGGCCTGAATTGTGCTTTTTCGCGTCCCATACTCAAAATAAAAAATCGCTGGAGCGTGATTGAATACCTCGAATTCATTACTGCAAATTGATGCGTTGCAGCTACAGCATGCGCTCCTGGCTGGCATCGTCAACGTACAGGCGCGACGCGACTGGCTCAATCGTATCAATGTATTTCCGGTACCTGATGGTGATACCGGTACCAATCTCATGTTTACCCTGGCCAGCGTGCAGCAGCGTATTGCCGCCTCGCCGCCTGCTCAAACTCAGCCTGAAATGGCGCATCTGATGGATCAAGTGGCCGATGCCGCGCTCGATGGCGCACGTGGCAACAGCGGTGCAATCATGGCGCAGTTTTTTCATGGCATGAGCGAAGCCTGTCGCAGCTACAGCGTGCTCGATGCCGGCCAGTTGGCCAAGGCGACCAAAGCCGGGGCTGTAGCAGCTTGGACGGCCATGTCCAAACCGGTTGCGGGCACGATGCCGACCGTACTCGAAGATTTTGCCGATGAATTAGTCAAGGGTTTTGAGAACGGCATTGACGATATTCGCCAGCTTTTCTCGCAGGCGCGCCGCGCCGCGCATGTGTCATTGGCTGCAACGCCCGAACAACTGCCGGTGCTACGCTCGGCCGGTGTGGTCGATGCCGGCGGGCAGGGTTTTGTCGACCTGCTTGATGGTATCTGGCGTTATGTGCGTAGCGGCAAGCTTGGGTCTTCGGGTCTGGCGCTACCTTCGCCCGAAGAAAGCCCACAACATTTACCGGACCAGAACCTCGAAGAAAGCTATCGCTACTGCACGGAATGCCTGATTGAGGGTGCGGAACTGGACGTCGGCGTATTACGTAGCGAGCTCGAAAACCTGTCGGCCGATAGTCTGGTTGTAGCCGGTGGCGGTCGGC
>JBCCHH010000180.1:0-4604 GCA_039028855.1 Pseudomonadota bacterium
CCCGAAGGCGCATCGCGCTTGTCGCGGTGATGGGTTTCGGTGATCTCGATATCGAAAGCCGGGCCCAATTGTTCGGATACCCGCTTAACTATTGAGCGCAACACTTCAATACCAATACTGAAATTGGCCGCCTTGCAGATCGGAATCTGTTCGGAAGCCGCCACGATCTGCACTTCAAGCTCAGCATCAAGGCCGGTTGTGCCGATCACAATCGGCACACAGTTCGCAAGCGCAAACGACAGGCTTTGCTGACACAACGCCGGCTGCGAAAAATCAATGATGACATGGCCGTCAGCGTCAGCATTGAATGACTGACGTTGATCGGCTCGACCAACAATTTCAAGCTCGGTATCCTGCCCGGCCAGCGCTTCGAGCTGCTGACCCATGCGGCCACTGGCGCCGCTGAGCAGGATACGCAGGCTCACAAACCCATCCGGTCGAAGAAGTTCTTGACTGAATCCTTCCAGCTTCCGGCCTGCGGGCTGTGGTGCGACTGATCGCTGCCGCCCATCGATTCATCGAGCTGACGCAGCAGGTCTTTCTGCTCGCGCGTAAGGTTAACCGGCGTTTCAACGGCGACGCGCACCATCAGATCGCCCGTGCGCGAGCTGCGTACCGACTGCACACCTTTGCCCTTTAGGCGAAAGGCGCGACCGGTTTGGGTTTCGGATGGAATCTTGAGCATGACCGAACCATCGAGCGTCGGCACCTTGATCTGCCCGCCGAGGATCGCTGTGGTCATGGCGATCGGAATTTCAGCATAGAGTTGGTCGCCATCGCGCTGAAACAGCGAGTGCGGCTTGACCCGGATATCGACATACAGATCGCCCGATGCGCCACCCTGGGCACCAGCACCACCTTCGCCGCTTAGACGAATGCGGTCGCCATCGTCCACGCCTGGCGGAATCTTAACCTGCAACGTGCGCGTTTCGCGCACCTGACCGGTGCCGTCGCAACTGGTGCAGGGGTCGCTGATGGCGCGGCCTGTACCACCGCAGGTCGGGCAGGTCTGCTGGACCGAAAAAATGCCCTGCTGCATACGCACCTGGCCGGCACCACCGCAGGTCGAGCACACGCTCATCTTGCCGCTGGTTGAACCCGAACCGCTGCAGGTCGAACACTTGCCGATGCCGGGCACGCGGATTTCTTTCTCAATACCCTGCACGGCATCTTCAAGATCCATCTCCAGCGTGTAACGCAGATCGTGCCCGCGATTCGAGCGTGCCTGTCCGCCACGCGCACGACGACCGCCAAAGATGTCGCCGAAAATGTCACCGAAAATATCGTTGACGTCGCCAAAACCGGCACCACCGCCACCAAAACCGCCAGCCTGACCGTTTACTGCATCATGGCCGAAACGATCGTAGGCGGCACGTTTCTGCTCGTCCTTGAGCACTTCATAGGCCTGTTTGGCCTCCTTGAACTGCTCCTGCGCGCTGTCATCCGGATTACGATCGGGATGATATTTCATCGCCAGCCGCCGATAGGCTTTTTTCAGCTCATCGGCTGAGGCGTCCCGTGAGACACCCAACACTTCATAGTAGTCACGCTGGCTCATTCCAATCCCGGTTTACTGTCTAAGAAAATCGTGTCATTCCAAACCGAAAAAGCCGCCCTGCTTCAACAAGGCGGCCGTTTCAGCTTATATATGCCTTAAAGATTTACTTTTTGTCATCATCGACTTCGGTAAATTCGGCATCGACGACATCTTCCGGCTGACCGGCTGCATCGTCTGCCTGCGCATCAGCACCCGGCTGAGCTTCGCCGGAAGCGTCGGCTTGTGGCGCGGCCTGTTGCATCAGCTCGGTACTGACCTGCTGCAGCTCGTTCACGGCCGAGTCGATCGCGTCCTTATCGTCGCCCTTGATCGATTCTTCGACCTTAGCAATCGCATCTTCGACGCGCTGCTTGAGCACTTCATCAACGCCTTCGCCCTGCTCGTTCAACAGCGTGCGGGTCGAGTGCGCCAGCGCATCGGCATTGTTGCGCGTGGTCACGAGTTCGGCGAAACGCTTGTCTTCTTCGGCATGCGTTTCGGCGTCGGCCACCATCTTCTCGATTTCGTCCTCGCTCAGACCCGAACCGGCCTTGATCTCGATCTTCTGCTCACGGCCGGTTTCCTTATCGGTTGCCGACACGTTCAGAATACCGTTGGCGTCGATGTCGAACGCGACCTCAATCTGCGGCAGGCCGCGCGGCTTGGCCGGGATGCCGGTCAAGTCGAAGCGCGCCAGCGATTTGTTGGCCGCGGCCTGCTCACGCTCGCCCTGCAGCACATGCACGGTCACCGCGCTCTGGTTGTCTTCCGCGGTCGAGAAGGTCTGCTGCGCCTTGGTCGGGATCGTCGTATTCTTCTCGATCAGCTTGGTGAACACGCCACCCAGCGTTTCGATACCGAGCGACAGCGGTGTGACGTCGAGTAGCAGTACGTCCTTGACGTCGCCCTGCAGCACGCCGCCCTGAATCGCGGCACCGACGGCGACGGCTTCGTCCGGGTTGACGTCCTTGCGCGGCTCGCGGCCAAAGAAATCCTGCACCATCTTCTGCACCAGCGGCATGCGCGTCTGACCACCGACCAGAATCACTTCATTAACATCGCCAATCTTCAAACCGGCATCATTCAATGCGGTACGACACGGCTCGATCGAGCGCTTGACCAGATCTTCAACCAGCGATTCGAGCTTGGCGCGCGTGACCTTGATGTTCAGATGCTTCGGACCGGACGCATCGGCCGTGATGTACGGCAGATTCACTTCGGTCTGCTGGCTGGATGAAAGCTCAATCTTGGCCCGCTCAGCGGCTTCTTTCAAACGCTGCAGCGCGAGCGGATCCTGCTTCAGATCGACGCCCTGATCTTTCTTGAACTCGGCAATCAAGTAATCCAGCAATTGATTGTCGAAGTCTTCACCACCGAGAAAGGTATCGCCATTGGTGGCCAGCACTTCAAACTGCATTTCGCCATCAACATCGGCAATTTCGATGATCGAAACATCGAACGTACCGCCACCCAGATCGTATACGGCCACCTTGCGATCGGCACCTTTCTTGTCCAGACCATAGGCCAGTGCAGCTGCAGTCGGCTCGTTGATGATGCGGCGCACGTTCAGGCCCGCGATCTTGCCGGCATCCTTGGTCGCCTGGCGCTGCGAGTCGTTGAAGTAGGCCGGTACAGTGATGACGGCTTCAGACACGGTCTCGCCGAGATAGTCTTCAGCGGTTTTCTTCATTTTCATCAGCACGCGCGCAGAAATTTCCGGCGGCGCCATCTTCTTGCCGTCGACTTCGACCCAGGCATCGCCATTGTCTGCTTCGACAATCTTGAAGCTGACCAGATCCTTGTCCTTCTGCACCACCTTCTCGTTGTACTTGCGACCGATCAGACGCTTAACCGCATACAGCGTGCGCTCCGGATTGGTTACCGCCTGACGCTTGGCCGGCTGACCGACCAGCACTTCGTCGTCTTTGGTAAACGCAACAATCGACGGCGTCGTGCGATCGCCCTCAGCATTTTCAATCACCCGGCTCTTGCCGCCTTCCATGACGGCGACGCACGAGTTGGTCGTTCCTAAATCAATTCCAATAATCTTGCTCATACCGATTTCCCAGTCGAGTTTGTTCGTTCCAAATAAAAGATGTTGACGGCGTGATTCAAACGGGCATCACGCATTGTTTTCGTATGTCAGCAGTAGTGGGGCTGACCGCGCCGTTTTTCAAACGATTCGCTCAAAAATTCAATCAATTAAGCGCCATCAGCCTTCAGCGGCCTTAGCGACCACCACACGGGCCGGACGAATCAGGCGCTGATTCAGTGAATAGCCTTTTTGCAGCACGTTCAGCACGGTATCCGGCGCATGTTCGCTGGTCGGCTGAGCCACAATCGCCTCATGCCAGCTCGGATCGAACGGCTGCCCGATCGGCTCGATGACGGTCAGACCGTGGTTAGCCAGCACTTTCAGCGCGAGCTTATGCGTCAGATTCAACCCTTCCGATACAGCTTCTTCATCCTGCGCGATCGCCTGATCGAAACTATCCAACACTTGGATGAAATCGCGCATTAGCGATTCCAGTGCAAACAATGGCATTTATTCGGTACAAACACCAATATTATCGATAAAAGACGAACAGCGTTGATGTAGCACTTAATTTACGAGAGCTCTAAGCGCTTTACAATGGGTCCAGTGGCAAATGACACATAAAAAGGTGTTTAACGCCAAAGCTTTAGAACCCACGAAACGGAAATAACTAGACATCCCACCTACAATGCGGGATACAATTTCGGAAAAACAATGGTGTCAACGGCCAGGTTATTATGTTTTTACGCCTGAATGGGCCGAGGAAATTTGCAAAAAAAAAAAAATAAAAAAACTTTCCTTGGAAATTAACATTACGTCGCAGGTAAGATTCGAACCCGGCACCTTTCGGTTGCCAGGCGAACGCCATACCTTTACACTATATAGCCACACGATACTAACTTGTCCGTAAATTGCAAAGTCTATATAATCTTTGTGTACAAAAAAAATAATCATAAAGTCGCGATAAAAAGAGCATTCATTCAGTTTAAAAACCACCTGCAGCAATAACAACGCGTTCATTCATCGACAAAC
>JBCCHH010000181.1:0-4600 GCA_039028855.1 Pseudomonadota bacterium
GCCCAATCTGCTTCGTCTGTTGGCTCGTCGCTTGCTACATCTGGGCGGTGATAGCCCATGGGTCGGCTGGCTACTCGGACTGGATCAAGCCATTGCATCTGCGCTCGAAGACGAGGCGCGGTATGCGCGCTTGCTGAAAGTGGACATCTGCAGCCAGCACGACCGCCTGACGCAGGCACAGCAAGCGATTGAGCCATTGCTGAAGGTGACGCCTCCCGATTCCGAGGCAGTGCAAACCTGGGTCCGGGCTTGCCGACGCTTGAAGCGAGCGGATTTGGCGCTCAGTCCGGTTCAGCGCCTGCTCAAAGAGGCAGAGTCTTCAGAAACCGAGCAGGCTGCTGTAGATCGGGCCCGGCTGCATCAGCTGCTCGCTGAACTGCACGAACGCCTGCAGCAGCCCGAGCAGGCCCTGAAGCATCTGGGGCGGACAAGCTGGCGTCCGGCACCGATGGCCGATATTTTGCAGCAACAGAAAGAATCGGGTGTTTTGCAGCAATGGTTTGAATATCAACAAACAAAGGTTGATTTACAGGCTCCTGATGATGGCCTTCCGCCGCCAATCATCGTCGCTGGCTGGCCAGGCAGCGGCCGCGAACTCATTTTGTCGGCGCTGCTTGAAGCCTCTGAACAACTGCTTCTACTCGATTCGAGCACAGATGAAGCGCGGCGGCAAGCGCTCGGTCTGCCTGCAGCAGGCCCTGATAGGGTGTTAGGTCAACATGAGTCGGTTATGCACACCGCGCGCAAGCGCTATATGCGTGGACTGGATCGGGACCAGCTACCGAAACCCGTGCTCGATACCGCATGGTATGAAATGAGCGCGATACCGGTGCTGGCTACCGCATTTCCTGGGCTGATCGTCATCTGGCCGGAATTCGATGCACGCGATCTGGAGCTTTATTTCCGTTTTAGTGGCTATCAGGATGTGCCGACCTTAGCCGAGCAGTTGGCGGAAGAATTGAAGCTGGCCGGACAATTCAGCCAACAACTACCTGTACGTGTCATCAGTATCCATCGGCGTGATTTGTTTGTGGCGCCGGGTCAGGTGATTGCCAAACTGTGCAACCGACTTGGCATCCGGCCTGTGCCGGCAATGCAGGCTCGGCTGGAGTTCACCCGGTCGAACGGCAATCTGCTGCCTGACGAGCGATGGCAGGCCTATCGGCCGCTGTTTAAAACGGCGGCTGCAACATGAGCAAAAATCGATCAATCAATGTCCTGGGTGGCGAACTTAAGAGCTGTTCGAATAAGCCAGTCACCGGTTTTTTCCGCGATGGTTGCTGCAATACATCGGACAATGACCGCGGTTGTCATACTGTATGCTCAGTAATGACCGACGAGTTTCTTGAGTTCAGCCGAACTCAAGGCAATGATTTGATGACACCGATGCCTGCCTCTGGTTTTCCGGGCCTGAAGACAGGCGATCAGTGGTGTCTATGTGCCTCCCGCTGGGTCGAAGCCTACAAAGCGGACTGTGCACCGCGTGTCGTACTGGATGCCACGCATGAAAAAACCCTTCAATATGTCGCGCTGGACATACTGCGATCGCATTCAGCCGCATCCTCGCATTGATTGATTCAGCAGTCCGGTTTCATAGATCTGCAACAATCACTAACTCTGCTTCAGGTATTCTTGCTGCCGTAATGATTTCCTCAAACGCTCATCGACCGCGTCTGCGTTCATTGATCAAGGCCAGTACTGTCGCGGCATTCTGCGCGGCCTTTCTTACCGCCTGCTGTGAAGGCGAATCCACCGACGAGCGCGGTTGGCCGAATGAGCTCGTGCTTGGTCTGGTGCCGGCGCTCGAAGCCGAAGCGCTAGTCGATAATCTCGATCCGCTGACTGAACATCTCGAAGCTGAACTCGGTATTCCGGTGCGCTCGTTTGTGCCGCAGGACTACACCGGCCTGGTCGAAGCGCTCGGTTCGGGCCGAGCCGATATCGGCATGCTGCCGCCGTTTGCGGCCATGCTCGGCCAGCGTCGCTACGATATCGAGCCAATTCTGATGTCGGTGCGCAAAGGCGAAACCTCGTATCGCTCGCAGTGGCTCACCAGTGATGCTGCGGTGTGTGACGCCGAGCCCCGCGTGGTCGAACGGATTTGCGACACGCGCGATCCGAATCGTGTGGCACAAATGCGCAAGTTTCTCGAATGCAATGGAGAGTTAACCCAGATGCGCGGTGAGAGCGTGGCCTTCGTCGACCCGAGTTCAACCTCGGGCTATCTGATTCCCGGCGTTCAATTGCAGGATTTGGGTCTGGATGTGAAGGCCGATCTGGAAAGCCTGTATGTCGGTGCGCACGATGCGGCCGTGCTTGCGGTGTATGCCGGCGATACGCGCTTTGGCGTGTCGTATCAGGATGCGCGCAACATGATTTGCGATCAGTATCCTGATATCGGCGAAAAAGTTATCGTCTTCAATTACTCGATCGACATGCCGAATGACGGCGTGCAGCTTCGCCCCGGTCTGCCGGACGACCTGAAACAGGCCATTGCCGATGCGTTTATCAGCCTGGCCGAATCGCAGGCGCATCTGCCCGATGAACAAAAGGTATTGTGGGTGCTGTACGAAATTGACGGCTTCGCGCAATTCCAGCCCGGCACCTACGACCGGATTGTTGATGCGTACGAATTGATGCGTCAATAAAGAACTATTTTTTGCAGCCGCTCGCCTACGAGCGAATCTGGCTGAGTATTTTTGAGGAAAAGCAATGTCCGAGGACAGCCTGAACGACCATTCACCTGCGACAGAGCAGGGCGGTTCCATTCTGTTTGAAAAGGCCAGTATCGTCTACCCGAACGGCGTCGTCGGCATGAAAGATCTGGATCTGGAAATCCATCCGGGCGAATTCGTGGTTATCGTCGGTTCGTCGGGCGCGGGCAAGTCGACCCTGCTACGCGCCGTCAACGGCTTGAATTCGCTGACTTCGGGTTCGGTTTCGATTGATGGTCAGAAAGTGCCATCGGGCGGCAAGGGTCTGCGCGAGCTGCGCAAGCGCGTGGCGATGATTTTTCAGGATTTCCGCCTGGTCAAGCGCCTGTCGGTGATGACCAATGTGCTGATCGGCCGGCTCGGTCACGTATCCGGTCTGCGCTCCATGCTGAACTGGTGGCCCAAATCCGAACGCGATATCGCGATCGATGCACTCGAGCGCGTTGGTATCGTCGAAAAAGCCTGGGTGCGTGCGAGTGATTTATCGGGCGGTCAGCAGCAGCGCGTCGGCATTGCGCGTGCTTTGGCTCAGCAGCCGGCGATTATTCTGGCCGATGAGCCGGTCGCTTCGCTCGACCCGGTTACCACGCACCAAATCATGCAGGATCTGGTCCGCATCAACAAAGAGCTCGGCATTACCACGCTGGTGAATCTTCACTTTCTCGATCTGGCCCGGCAGTATGGCGAGCGCATCATCGGGCTGCGCTTCGGTGAGCTGGTGTTTGACGGTGAGGCGAGGATGGTAAGCGACGAAGATTTCCGCAATATCTACGGTCGCGACGTAACCGATGATGACGTGCTCGACGATGAGGCTGTAGCTGGATGAGGAACTTCGGATGAGTTCAGCATCAGCCAGCACCGCACTGCCGAGCAAGCCGTCGCGCAACTGGTGGCTGTGGGGTGGGGTGCTCGGATTTCTGACCGTCATGACGCTATGGTCGGGCTACGGTATCGGCTTTTCGGCCTCGGAACTGGTCTGCAATATCGCCGGCGGTAGCCGTTTGCTCGAAGAGTCCTGGCCGCCCGATTTCAGTTTTCTGCCGCGCCTGGTCGATCCGTTTATGGAAACGGTCTACATCGCCATCGTCGGCACCGTGGTCGGCGGTATTCTCTCAATTCCGGTGGCCATACTGGCCGCGCGCAACCTGTCGCCGGACAAGATCACCTGGTTTGTCGACCGTAACTTCATGAACATCCTACGCACTTTGCCCGATCTGTTTTGGGCGATGTTATTCGCCACCGCGGTCGGCTTTGGCCCGGTGGCCGGTGCGCTGGCGCTATCGGTGTTCACGATTGCCGTGATTTCCAAGCTGTGGTCCGAATCGCTTGAGTCCATTGACATGGGCCTGCCCGAGGCCGTGCGCTCGGCCGGCGGTAGCTGGCTGCAGATGATTCAGTACTCGGCCATTCCGCAAGGGCTGCAGCACTACATCAGTTACGCAATGTATGCGTTTGAGCTGAATATCCGTGCTTCGCTCGTTCTAGGTCTCGTCGGTGCCGGCGGTATTGGCATGATTCTCGAAACCCAGCGCGCGAATTTTGAGTATGAGCGCGTCACCATGATCATCCTTGCCGTGTTAGTCGCCGTGTTGCTGATCGAGCAGCTATCGGAAAGCATCCGGAAGCGACTGACATGAACGCACCCAATCCGCACGCACTCGACCCAACCCAAAAGCCGGGCCAGACGATCGGCTTCGGCACGATTACCACCTTCGTCATCGCAGCGCTGTTTTTCTTCTCGCTGTTCATGATCGAGTTTGTGCCGAGCAAGATGCTGCAGGTACCCGGTCAGGTCGCAGAAGTGCTGTCGTTCTTCTGGCCGGCCGATATGGCGTTTTTACACTATCAGCAAAGTGCTGGTTACATAAGACAGTATTCTTAGTAAC
>JBCCHH010000182.1:0-4597 GCA_039028855.1 Pseudomonadota bacterium
GATACGCTAGGTGGCATAACCGGGCTGTTCTTCTGTCAGCCGCTGCATAACGACCTGGGTCAACCAACGCCGTTTGAAATCAATACGGCCGCGACCGAGTTCATCGATGTGTACCGGCAACTGGCCGATGATTCGCGAATTCATTTTGTCAATCATGCCGGCCTGATGCAGTTCGTATTCGGTTTTCCCGATCAAGATATCCTGCCAGGTGATCTGCCGCCGCCGGGCGATCTTGCCCTGCCCAGCCCGGTTGAGTCATTGCGCAGCCGGGTTACAAGCAATGACGACTGCTTTCATCTAAGTGCGGAAGGATATGACGTGCTCGTCGAAAATCTGTTTGATCAGTACCTGTTCTCCAGGTTGGACGGGGTATTCAAATCCGGATTTGAATAGACGTTTCAGCTTGGATGTTCAGGCTCAGGCTGCGTGGTCAGGACGAACTCGGGCATGAGCAAAAACAGCGGCAGCGCCAATGAAATACCAACGGTACGTATGGCCAAAAACGGCAACCACTAAAAACGTATTTGCAAGCGACGGCCTTCAACCACAACAAAAACCAAAACAACGACTGCCGAGACCAGAACATCCATCCAGGCGAAACCGGCTATCGGCGTCGCAGGTACCTGCTGAATAGGCACCGGGAAACTCAGCCCATTGTCCAGTAACCGAGACCGAACTGAGACAAGCGTAATACCGTTCTGACAACACACTGCGCAAGGCAACGTCGCCTCAGTATTCAGTCTTATCTCACAACGGTGGGAACGTAGCCAGAATCTCCTGAATGGCCTGGGCTTCCAATTCACGCTGTTCTTCGACAGGTCGGTCACGCAGCACGCCTTGCGCTTTTCCATGCCAGACCGGGCGGCGGTTTTCCACGTCGAAGATATCGATCGACAGCGTGCCCTCAGTGTATTGCCGGGTGCGCGTGGTTTCAGTGTAGATCACCCCCGGCGACCCCCAGCCATATGGATAGTTCCAACCATACGGATAGTTCCAACCGCTGAAGCCTACCGGTGTCGGATAGGTATCGACAGCAAGTTTCTCACGCGTGCCAATGGTGAAGCCAATCACAAAATCGGCCGTTCCGGCATCCGCGGCTTTACTAAACCCGCGAAACTGCATTTTCCGTTTCAATACGATCCATAATGCGCCGTTCAGTCAACGGGCTGGGCCGAATTGAACTACCTTCGGGGATAATCATTGGATTCTCACTGACCCAGAAATAGGTTTCATACTTCGAATAATCGATCGCTCGATCAAAATCACTGCTGACGGTAAATGGCTGAGTCGCACAGGCTGCCAACAACACGAGGCTGACGATCACAAATAACGCTTTCATGATGTAATTCCGTGATGGGTATTCAAACCGCATTATCTCAAGGCATCGGTAGATGACAAGCGAATCAGCCCACGATTTGTTTAATCCGTTTTTTGCAGCTTGATACATAGTGACCCGAAAACAGGTTGGCATGATTCAGTACGTGATAGAGCTGGTAATACGGCCTTCGTTTTTGCCAGCCTTTTTCGAGCGGCCAGGATGCCTGGTAGGAATCATAAAAGCACTGGCTGAAGCCGCCAAACAAGTCCATCATGGCTAGATCGCACTCACGATCGCCATAGTGCACGGCCGGGTCGAACACAAGCGGATTTCCGTATTCGGTTTGCGCCGCATTACCGCTCCATAAATCGCCATGCAGCAACGAGGGTGGCGGTTGATAACGATCAAACCGTTTTTCCCAGCACTGCCGAAGTCTGCACAACCATTCCTGCCAAGGCTGACTCGAATCGTTTCGATCCAGCAGTTGAAGCTGAAAGCCAATGCGGTGAGTAAAGAAAAAGTCCGTCCAGCTTTTATCGGGATCATTCGGCTGCGGCGTGCGGCCAATGAAGTTGTCGTGATTGAGGCCGTAGCGTTCTGCCTGGTGACGGTGCATAGCCGCCAATTGTTGGCCTAACTGCTGTTCACCTAAATCGGACAATGGCTGCATATCGATCCAGCGCAAGGCCAGCCAGCTCAGTTGATCAAACCGGCCACTAGCGATGACTTCCGGGATAGCCACCGTTTGCGTATCGGCTAACAGCCTGAGCCCGGCGCACTCGGCTTCGAGAACATTCGCATGCTGACTGTTCATGCATTTAACGAAGGCTGTTTGATTGCCGTCGCTCAAGCGATATGCGTGCGCAATCGAGCCACCGGATACGGGCTCGAATCGTAGCCGGTCAGGGTTCAAGCCGGATGCGCTGGCGATGTCTATCATCGACTCTCGCATTGCTGGCTGTAGCTGAGGGCGCGTTTAGCCGGCGACGTAGCGCTCTAGCTGTTCAATCAGGTACTTTTGATCTTCAATGACTTTGTTAACCAAGTCACCGATCGAAACTACGCCAAGCAACTGGCCTTCGCGCAGTACGGGCAGGTGGCGAATGCGTTTTTCGGTCATCAGCGCCAGCCCTTCCCTGGCCTTGGCTTTGCAGTCAATCGTAATCAGCGGCGATGACATGATGTCCGACACGCGCGTTTCACGCGATTTGCGTCCCTCCAAAATGACCTTGCGCGCATAATCGCGTTCGGACATCATGCCAACCGGCTGGTTATTTTCAATGACCAGCAGCGCACCAATACCGAGTTCGGCCATGGTTCGCACCGCATCGAACACGATCGAATCGGGCTCGACCGAATAAATATCGTGGCCCTTACTGTCAAGAATCTGCTGAACGGTATGCATGGTGCTAGCCCTCCGGGTTTATCGCGCTGTTGCATTGAGTATAGGACAGTTATCGGTCGTTGGTAAATTACACTTGCCTATCTGCCATCCTCTTTTTCCGGATACGTCTGCCGCAGCCCTTCAACCGAATAGCACATGAGCTTTTTCAGCGTGATGAGATTGATATCAGTCTGCTGTTTGATATACAGACAGCAACGCCCGATTCTGTATCGGCCAAGCATACTCATCAATCTGCAGTACGCACTAACTTACTTGCCAATGCAAAAACTCGAAAAGATCTTGCCAAGCAGTTCGTCGGAATGCAGCTTGCCCGTGATTTCACCAAGCGCATCGGCAGCCTGGCGCAATTCTTCAGCCAGCAGTTCACCTGTGTTGTAGCTTACGAGCTGCTCACGACCAGCCTTCAAATGCGCCAGCGTGCGTTCAATTTGTTCGACATGACGCGCGCGTGCGGAAAATTCGCTACTTCGCTCGCCGCTCATTCCGAGCATCTCAGTTACCGCGGCATCCAGTTGCGCCAAGCCTTGGCCGGTCAATGCGGAAATGGCAACGCGGTTTTTTTCGGGTCTGACGGTGTACGATAAACGATCGATCTTGTTATCGACTCGAATCACCGGTGCCTTGGCCGCCGGCAGCTCTGTCTGTTCGGCATCGGCTTGACTCGCATCGACCACCCATAGCACCAGATCGGCTGCTTCCAATTCAGCCTGTGCGCGCTTGACGCCTTCAAGCTCAACCACATCATCGGTCTCGCGCAAGCCGGCCGTATCGGCCAGGCTGGCTGGAATGCCGGCAAAGTGTAACGTTTCGCGCAATACGTCGCGGGTGGTGCCTGGAATATCCGTGACAATCGCGCTATTGCGCTGGACCAGTGCGTTAAACAGGCTGGATTTGCCCGCATTCGGCTTACCGACAATCGCAATGCGAATACCGTCGGTAAGCAAACGTCCGGCTTCGGCCTGATCGAGCAGTCGCCGGGTTTGCCCGATGAGTTCATCGCTGGAGGCCAACACCTTGCCGTCGGCCAGAAAGTCAATATCTTCATCGGGAAAATCAAGCGCGGCCTCGACCCAGACGCGCAGATGGGTAATCGCTTCGGCCAGCGCATGTACGCGTTTGGAAAACCGGCCTTCGAGGCTGCGCTGAGCGGCACGCGCGGCCTGCTCTGAGGTGGCCGCAATCAAGTCAGCGATCGCCTCGGCCTGGGCCAGATCAATCTTGTCGTTGAGAAAGGCACGCTGACTGAATTCACCGGGTTCCGCCCGTCGGGCGCCCGCAGTAACGGCCGCAGCCAGCACCTTTTCGAGCACGATCGGCGAGCCGTGTAGCTGCAGTTCGAGCACGTCTTCGCCGGTAAATGAATTCGGGCCGGGAAAATACAGCGCAAGGCCCTGATCGATCGCCGTGTTGTCGTTGGCACGCACGCTGACATACTGTGCCTGACGCGGCGACGGCTGTTTACCAATCAATTGTTGTGCGATGTCCGCAGCGCTTGGACCCGAGATTCGCACCACGCCAATGCCGCCACGGCCCGGCGGCGTGGCGATGGCGCAAATGGTGTCGGTAGTGGATGAAGCCATGATTGCAGCGTAGTCTCACGTGTTTATCTGTGCTGCTATGTTGCAACAGATTGGTTGGTTAAGTGCCTGCTCGCAGGCAAACCATCCTTAAAAACCCAAGCCACATTCCTACACATCGTTCGCCTGCGAGCAGGCTCCTACAGGTCGGGCCAAACAGCTTGGCTAGCCAGGAACCGGCGGCGCTATCGCTTCCGCACAGCTCCAACCAATCAATTTCGCTTGCGCGCTTCCTCGGCATCAATCTGGCGCAGGATGTACCACTGCTGCGCCAGCGAAATTCCGCTGTTGGCGGCC
>JBCCHH010000183.1:0-4577 GCA_039028855.1 Pseudomonadota bacterium
ATAAGCCAGCTCCAGACCTTCCTGGCCGACTTCATCGATATTGGTAAATCCGACCACCTGCGAGCTGACTTCAGCAGTCGGATAAAAACGACGATATTCGCGCTGCAGAAATACGCCCGGGATGTCGAGCTCGCGCACGCGCTCAGCCAAACGCGGCGGAATGCGACGGATAATCCAGACAAACTGGCGATCCGCACGCTGAGTCAGCCGACGCTGGATGGCTTCGGCATCCTGATCCAGCACACTCGCTAATAGTGGAATGCGATCGGCCGCCTGCAGCAACTCACCCGGATGCGCCCAGACCGATTCGACCGGCGTCGACACAGCCAGGGGCTCGCCATTACGATCGACAATGCTGCCTCGCATGGTCGGAATCTCGACCTGGCGCAGAAAGCGCGCCTCGCCCTCGTTCTGCAGGAACTCGGTATCGATCACCTGCAGCTTGACCGCCTGCGCCACAAGCACAAAACCGCAGGCAATCATGCCGAACAGCACAAACAGCACGCGCCGGCGACTGATGACGAGCAGTGGCGTCGGCTCAGCCATCGCTACGCACCAGCACGCCCATTTGCTCAGGCTCGCGCATGTTCAAGGATTCGGCCGCCTGCTGCTCAATGCGATGCGCCTCGCCGAGCCAGGCCAGTTCGATCTGCAGCCGCGACCATTCCATCTGATGCGCATCCTGCTCAGCCGTGGCCGCTTCAAGCGAAATAAAAAGCTGACGCGATTCGTGCTTCATGCTGACCAACGCAATCGAAGTGACGATCACGCCAAGCAGTAGCGCAACACACGCTAGCCAGCGCATCATGGTGTTGCTCCCGACACACGCTCGGCCACGCGCATGCGTGCAGAGCGCGCGCGTGGATTGGCCGCACACTCGGCCTCATCCGGTCGAATCAGCTTGCCGATTTTTTTCAGGCTGGGAACGAAAGGTTGTGTGAGCGGACGGCGCCGGTCGGCCGGCGGCGGTACCGACGCTTTCTGAAATGCGGACTTGACGCGCCGATCCTCGAGCGAATGGAAGCTGATCACCACAAAGCGGCCACCGGGTGCAAGTGCCTTGATGCCGGACTCGAGCACTTGATCGAGCACATCCAGCTCACGGTTGATATGAATGCGGATGGCCTGAAAGCTGCGCGTGGCCGGATGCACTCTGGACGCATTCTTCGAAGCGGCCGGCATCGCCCGTTCAATAATGCCGGCGAGCTGGGCTGTGCGCGTAATCGGCGTTCGTGCGCGCGCCTCGATAATGGCACGCGCAATGCGACCGGCAAAGCGCTCTTCGCCGTAATCGCGCAACACCCGGGCCAGGCTTTGCTGATCGACTTCGGCCAGCCACTCGACCGCACTCGTACCGGCTTCGGGATTCATCCGCATATCAAGCGGGCCATCGCTCGTGAAGCTGAAACCGCGCTCGGCATCGTCGAGCTGGGGTGAGGACACGCCCAGATCAATCAGCAGGCCATCTAAGCATGCACTGAGCTCAAGGCGATCGAGCAGTTGGTCAAGTTCAGCGAAGTTCTGCTGGATGATCTCAGTACGCGCATCGTCGGCAAACATCGCCCGACCGTATTCGATCGCTGCCGCGTCCTGATCGAGCGCAATCAGCCGACCTTCTGTACCGAGCCGATCCAGAATGGCGCGGCTATGCCCACCTCGACCCAGCGTCGCGTCGACATAGATTCCATTTGACCGCACGTTCAGCGCGTCCACCGCATTCTCCAGCAATACCGGTACATGAGTCACAGCCTTCGACCTACAAAACCAGACGAGCCATTTCGTCCGAGGCCTGCTCCTGCATGTAGCGCTCTTCTTCCGCGCGCCGCTGGTTGAGTACGTTTTCGTTCCAGATCTCGAACCGCGCACCCATGCCCATCAGCACAATTTTTTTCTCCAGCCCCGCCACCTGACGCAGCGTCTGCGGCAGCAGCAGGCGCACGTTGCCATCCGGCTCCAGCGCCGTGGCCGAACCGACCAGACGACGCTGCAGGCTGCGATGGCTAGCATTGAATGTCGACAAGGCCATCACCTCATCGCGGACTTTTTCCCACTCGGGCGCCGGGTACAGCCACAGGCAACCGTTGTCGAAGGCCGAATACGTCAGCACCAGTTGATTGGCACACACCTCCTCCACCGCTGATCGATAGCGGGTCGGCAGGGCCATCCGGCCCTTGATATCGAGGTTGATTGACGTTTCTCCGAAAAACATTTGTTGACGCTGGCTTATTCCAATTAATCCACTTATATAACACTAAATCCCACAATTTCCCACTAAGCGCCACAATAGACCCTAAATGCAAGGCTGTCAAGCCGATCAGGCATTGAATTACCGGGGCTCACAGGCATTACTGCTGCTTGGTCATCAACGAAAAAACATCACCGCAACAGGCTTTGAGAAAGCGCAATCAAAAACGCCGGCAATCAAGCCGGCGTGGGTAGAAATATGGAAGGAGTCGGCCGATAAGCCGGGTTCTGTCGTGGACAGTCATTCATCTGGGACGGCTGTCACCAGCCGCCTCAAGCAGCCTACCCGGATGCGGCGCGGGCCACGCCGATGCATCCCTATTTGGCCTTGCTTCGAGTGGGGTTTACCCTGCCATCGGCGGTTACCCGCGATGCGGTGCGCTCTTACCGCACCTTTTCACCCTTACCCAGCTACTCACAAGATGAGTAGCTGGGCGGTATATTTTCTGCGGCACTTTCCGTAGGCTCGCGCCTCCCAGGCATTACCTGGCACCCTGCCCTGTGAAGCCCGGACTTTCCTCCACGGGCTTGCACCCGCAGCGACTGTCTGGCCGACTCCATGGCATTAAGTATGACAGCCGCGAATGCAAACCGTGCTTCATCAACGCAAATATATAGGTGAAAATAATGATTAGATTGAATCTAGACATGGCTGTCTGCATATACTGAACACGTAGAACAAAGCAGGTAGCGCAAATCATTCAGCGGTTACATCAGACTTGACAAGTGTACTACTGTTGTATAACACTATATGTGCTGCTACTTTCCATCCGGCTGCAATGTACTGACCCGACCGTGCCGCCTGAGTGGAACCCGAAAACCATTTCTGAGGAGAGAAAAATGCAACGCTATTTGAAATTATTGCTTGCGCTACTGCTGATGCTGGCACTTGCAGCCTGCGGCGGTGGCGATAACGCCGAAGACGGCGGCGATAACGATGTGGCCGAACGCGCCGACATCGATGGCGAGAATCCGTTTCTGGACCGCGTCGATGCCGATACCGCCTATATCTACGCCAACCTGCAGCGCCTGCCCAACGCGTTGATCGAAGCCATATGGGCTGCTAACGATGCCTCTGCAGCCAGCAATCAGCAAATCCTGCGGGCGATGGAGGAGGATGAAAATACACCGCCTGAAACCCAGGCCCTGCTGACCGAGCTGATGAATCTGGCCACCCGCGAGGGTTGGGAAGGTGCCGGCTTGTCGATCAATCCGAAATACGCACTCCACGCCGTATCCGTGTTTCCATTTATGCATATGGAATTGGACGATCGTACAGCCTTCGATGCGCTGATACAACGCGTCGAAGACTCACTCGAAGCACCGCTGCAACGACGTGACGTAGACGGTGAAAACGTTATGTGGTTTGAGCTTGATTCGAACTTCGGCATCGCCGTACATGTATCCGATAACGCCGTTAGTGCCGCCGTTATTCCCGATCAGGCCAGCCTGATGACACGCCTGACTAACCAAGTCGAACCCAGCGATGCAATGAGCGCTGATCAGCTCGAAGACTTTAACAACAGTCTCGACTTCACCGCGCACGGCAGCGGCTTCTTCGACTGGCAGCGCATCATCAGCGAACTACAGACACCGTCCGCCGAATTGCTCGCACTGGATACCGATGGCACGCTCAGCCTGCTCAGCGAAAATCCGGCCTGCGTTACCGAACTGAATGCCCTGACTACCGCAATGCCACGCATGGTTTATGGCTATACCGAACTGGATCGTGACACGATGGACTTCATGCTGCGCCAGGAAACTTCGGCCGAACTCGGCAACGCACTGGCACCCATTACCCAGTCGCCTGTATCGATCGACCAACCGCTCGATGGCCTGTTCAACTTCGGCATGGCATTTGATCTGATTGCGGCACGTGAATTCGCCCAGAACCTGGTTAATGGCTGGGTTGAAAACCCACCACAGTGCCCTCTGTTTCATGGTGTTACCAACGGTGCTGAAAGCATGCAGGCAAATCTAAACCGCCCGATTCCACCAATGGTAACCAACATGCAGGGCCTGTTTATCGAAGCCATGGATTTCAATATGATCAACGGTCAGCAGCCTGAATTTACCGGCACCGTCAGCTTCTTCATGAACAACCCGCAACTGCTGGTCGGCATGGCGCAGATGTTCTCACCGGCGGTGGCGGCACTCGAGCTATCGCCCGGCGAACCGCCACTGCCTGTTCCGAGCGAAGCGATCCCGCCTCAACTTCAGGCGATGAATCTACAGGCCTGGATCGGCATGGGCGAAAACGCCATCGGCATGGCAATCGGCGAAGCACACATCGACGCACTCGAACAGCGCCTCGAGCCAACCGATGCCGACCC
>JBCCHH010000184.1:0-4532 GCA_039028855.1 Pseudomonadota bacterium
GTTTACCCTCGGCGCGGTTTGCGGTCTTGGCTTTCTTCTGGCTGGCGCGTTTGTCGAGCCGCTGCATGATTGGGAAGTTATGTTGACAACTATCGGCGCGATTACGCTTGCGTTGTCGCATATCTGGCGCTGGCGCATTCGTTCTGCCCAGCGAGTCGAAGAATTCAATTCATAAGCAACCCGCTGGGCGAATACCACTGTCTGCCGTATCAAAGCCTTCGTTAGTCATTAGATTCAGTGAGAAATCCTTCTGAAGTGCGTGCTTTGACCATACGTTTGATTCCAGCAAGGTCCTTGATTGCCTTGACGTCTGCAAAACCACGCTTCTTGAGTCGCTTTTTGACCGCCTTAGACTGATCAAAGCCATGCTCGATCATCAGCCAGCCGTTGGGCTGGAGAAAATCCGGTGCCTGTTTGATCAGTTTCTGAATCAAATCCAGCCCGTCATCGCCGGATGTTAGAGCAACATCAGGCTCAAACCGAACATCGCCTTGTTTCATATGCGGGTCGCCTTCAGCCACGTAAGGTGGGTTGCTGACGACGAGGTCGAACCGTGCGTTTGCATCGCGCAGCGGTTCAAAAAGGTCGCCTTGCAACCAACAAACCGCCTGATCGTGTAGGCCGAGTCGGGCTTGGTTTTGCTGCGCAACGTTCAGCGCAGCCTGACTGAGATCGATAGCCGTGCAGCGCCACTCAGGTCGCTCGGCTGCAAGCGTCAGAATGATGCAGCCTGATCCGGTGCCGATATCGAGCACGTGTGCGTCATCAGGCAACGGCAGTTTGAGAGCTTGTTCGATCAGCAGTTCAGTTTCCGGCCTTGGGATCAGTACATCGGCGTTGACGATAAAGTTGCGCCCATAAAACTCACGTGTGCCGAGCAGGTAAGCGATCGGCATACCGGCTTTGCGTTGGCCGCTGATTTTTTTCAGTTGTTGCGCTTCAGTCTCGGATAACTGATAGTCGGAATGCGCGTACAGCCAGGCACGCTCGCGACCGATGACATTGCAGATCAACAGCTCAGCTTCGAGTTCGCTGGCTAAGTCGAAACTCAGCAGTCGAGTCAGTTGGCGGACGTTAAGTTCATAGTTTTGCGGCATCAGCTCTCTGTCGATTGCTGTCCGCCGGGCTGGAACAGGCCTGTCAGCGCGCTGAAATAGCGTTTGACTGCAGCCGAAACATCATCGGCGATCAGGTACAGCGTCGGAATCAGCGCCAGCGTGATCACGGTTGCGAACACGATGCCGAAGGCCAGCGATGTTGCCATCGGCACGACCAACTGCGCCTGTAGGCTCTTTTCGAAAAATACAATCGGCGCCAGACCGAGGAAGGTCGTGGCCGAGGTCAGTACGATCGGGCGGAAGCGTGCGCGCGTGGCTTTGATGATGGCCTCGACGCGCGATTCGCCTTCATGCCGATGTTTGTTGACGAAGTCCACCAGAATCAGGCTGTCGTTCACGACCACACCGGCCAGCGCGATGATGCCGAACATACTCAGCATGCTGATCGGCAGACCCAGGATCATATGGCCGATGACGGCGCCGATCATGCCGAACGGAATCACCGACATGATCAGCAACGGCTGAATGTAGGAACGCAGCGGAATCGCGACCAGTGCATAGATCATGAACAGCGCGAATACGCTACCGGCCAGCAGTTCCCGCATCAATTCCTCGTTGCTGCGTGTTTGGCCGGCGATTCGGTAATTCACGCCGCTGTGGCTGGCCAGAATGTCCGGCAATATCTGGCCTCGCAACTGGCCGAGAATCGCGCCGGGTTCGGCAATTTCCTTGTCCACGCGGGCCGTCACGCTGACCGAACGTTCGCGGTCGTAGCGCCGGATCGTAGACGGACTGAAGCCCATCTCGATATCAGCGACGGACTTGAACGGCACTTCTTCGCCATCTGCGGTGCGTATGCGCATGTTCTCCAGATAGCCCTGCGAGGTGCGTTGTTCTTCCGGATAGCGCACCATCACACGCACATCATCCTGGCCACGCTGGATACGCTGTACTTCTTCGCCGAAGAAGGCTTGCCGAACCTGGCGCGCCAGGTCCTGCTGGCTCAGGCCCAGCAGCTCGGCTTCTTCGCGAATACTCAGCTGAATTTCACGAATGCCGCCGTCATAGCTGTTGCGTACGTCAAAGGTGCCGCCGAAGTTTAATATCGATTGTTCGAGCTGCGAGGCGGCTGATTCGAGTTGCTGCAGGTCACGCCCGACCAGCTGGAATGAGATATCCGGTCCGTCACCGCCCGGTCCGCCGGGCCCGCCGATCTGCAGCGAACGCGCTCCGGCAATCTGGCCGACCTGATCGCGCCAGCGGCGATCCAGTTCGGTCGTGCTGATGCGCGGGTCGTCGGTCTTGTGCAGTTCCACGACGATGTTCGCTCGGGTATCCGAGTCGGCCCAGTTGAACGTGGTGCGTACGATGGGTCCGTCGAGGCCCAGATCGGCCTGCATTTCCTCATCGACGATGTACAGCGCCCCAGTGACATAGTCCATCGACTGATGGGTGATATAGGCGGGCGTGCCTTCATTCATTTCAAGGCTGGCCTGCATGAAATCGCCCGATACATCCGGGAAGGGCACGAGCCGGACGAACGGACTCAGCACAAGGCCGATCGACAGAATGAATGCGGCGATGAATGCAGCAACCGCGACATAGCGGTAACGCAACACCGCACGCAGCGAAGGCAGATACACCGCATCGACGAATTTGAACAGGCCGTCGGAGAAGCTGCGTTGGAAGCGGACCAAACGATTCGGCGTCTCGTTTTCGTAGGTTTTGACTTTCATATGCGCCAGATGTGCCGGCAGAATCAGTTTGGATTCGATCAGCGACATGACCAGCGCCAGCACCACGACCCAGCCGATCGCGGCAAAGAACTGACCCGAAATACCCGATACCAGCAGAATCGGAATGAATGCGACGATGGTCGTTAAAACGCCGAACGTGGCCGGCACCGCTACTTTCATCACGCCATCGACCACGTTGTCGACCGAATGACCGTGCTGGCGTATCTGCGTATAGGCCGATTCACCCATCACAATCGCATCATCGACCACAATGCCGAGCACGACCAGGAAACCGAACAGGCTGATCAGGTTAATCGTGACGCCGAACATCGGCAGCAAAAACACCGTACCGCTGAATGCCACGAGCAGGCCGACCATAACCCAGAACGCCAGCTTCAGCCTCAGGAACAGCGTCAGAATCAGGAATACCAGCATCGCGCCGACCAGCAGATTCTTGGTCATCATGCTGAGCCGGTCCTGCAGGTAAAACGAACTGTCGGCCCACCAGTCGACGCTGATGCCAGCCGGCAGGGTCTGCTGGCGTTGTTCGATGAACGCACGCGTGTCGCGCGAGGCCGCCAGTGCATCCTGCTCGCCGACGCTTAAAACCCGAATTGCAATGGCCGGCTGGCCGTTATGCTTCGAATACCGATCGCCTTCGATAAAGCCGTCGCGGATGTCGGCGATGTCTTTCAGTAGGATGCGCGAACCGTCCGGATTGGTGCGGATGACGATGTTTTCGAAATCGCGTCCGACATAGGCCTGGCCGATTGAGCGCACCAGAATGTCGCCGCCGGCGGCCTGAATTCGCCCGGCCGGCAAATCCAGCGATGATTGACGCACGGCGCGGGCCACTTCATCCAGCGTCATGCTGTAGGCGCGCAGCGTTTCCTCGCGCACTTCGATGCCGATTTCATAGGCGCGATCACCGAGCAGATTGGCCTGCGAAACCGACGGCAGCGCAGTGATTTCGTCGCGAATCTGGCGCGACACTTCTTTCAGCGTACGTTCTGGCACGTCACCGAATACGCTGACGTAGATGACTTCCTGCGTCCAGGTATTGCGTTAACACCAATCCAATACATTTGCCAATTATCCTTCTCAATATTTCACCTACACCTATTGGTCTAATGCCTGGGTTTTTATTCAGTGGTATAAGTTGATATGCAGTGTAAGCCTCTAAGGTAGATGGATCAATCACCTCGGTTGCTAATTTTTGTGCCAGTAACGCCATTTGGGTTCTTAGTTCTTTATTCTCTACCTTATATTTGCGACTTGATAACATATGATGGTATTGGAGGGCGTCCAGTTGCGATGGGCCGCCGGCACCCTTTGTTTGTGAGGCTGCTTTTAATATCATTGTTTCGTCAATACTGTCAAAATAAACTGGAAGAACATGCTTCATTGGACCTTGCAATAAACTGTTTTCTTGGATGGGTGCACATGGTGGATGCTTTTCGTGTAAAGTACTGAGGATGTTGTCATTCACCCGGTGCACCCCGACACAAGTTTCAGTTGACAGCATTTTTATGGCAGTGTTTACCTTTTCCTGCATCATGAGGTTAGCGAAAAAAAGTGCAGGACTCTAGTTTGAGTGTGACTTAGACTTGAGACTGCTTATGTACTTTCATGCTGTTCATTAAATTTAACCAAAATAAACCTAGTAGGACCGGGGGGGGGTGGTCATTTTTTCAAGAGAATTGTAAAAAGTGGAATAACTATTTAACAATATGAGTAA
>JBCCHH010000185.1:0-4508 GCA_039028855.1 Pseudomonadota bacterium
ACCGAACCGACCAGAGCCATTTGCGGCTTAAGCGCTTCGAACGCAGATTCGGTCTCAATAAATTCCGGTGAAAGATAGAGCCGGTAATCGGGGCCCGGAGACAGCCGGCCGCTATGCGAGATCTCGTTCTGGCCAACAAATACTTCACCTTCGCCCCAGTGCAGGGCGTCGCTATCTTCAAGGTCGCGACTAAATGCGCCGCTGAACACGGACCGTTCGGCCACCATCGCCAGCTCCTGTTCGCTGGGCGAATCGGGCGCGATCAGAATGGGTAGCGCATAAAGACCTGCTGCGAAACCGATTCCGACCGCAACGAGATGTGTAAGGGTCAAACCGACCCAAGTTTTGATACTCATATCTGCATTTTCTGGTTCATGTCTAGCTTGAGCTTATCCTATCAGCATAGATAAGGAGCAGAATGGTGTTTTCAGATCTTGACGCATGCATAGGTCCAGAGGTGCGAATCTTGTCATGGATTACCCGTGTTGCTATGCTGGGCCAATGGTTTTTAGAGGTTCAGCGGCCGCTTTGCACAATGAACTGATACCCGGAGTATGTCCATGAGTAAATCGCTCTCGTTTGCCACAATCGTCCTGTTATTGGTAGCTCAATCCGCTTTCTCTGAAATCCAGCAGTTGGATTTGTCCGGTGAAGTAGTGGTGGTCGATCCCGAGATTACAGCAATCGAGGTAGGCGATCGATTCAGCTTCACTATTACGTTTGATGATTCTGATATCGACACAAACGCCAGCCTTACCAATGGCAGGTTTCTTGAACTCATTACTGGGCTTGCCGCTCAAGCGCATCCAGACAATGACGGTTCCTGGGTGCCGACGGGAACCTTTGACCAATCGGCCACTAATACCGTTACCAACTCGTCGGGGAATAACTTCGCCTGGCAAATCAGGGGCAATGGATATCCCGATGGTGGGCCAGGCTGGACTTTCCAGGATTTTGACCTCAGTTTCCAATAGCCGCCCGGGGTGACAGATTCGGGATCCGGCGACACCTTCGCGGAACAGTTGGGGAGCCCCTTCGGCGTTCCTCCTGCCCAGTTGGAATTCGAGATACGTTTCACCGATGGCGATGATTTTCCCGCCGCTCTGCTTGCACTGGACGCAACCCCGTCTGCGGCTGTTCCCTCAGGCGGTCCGCTAAGCATATTGCTGCTGACGCTGGCGGTGGGTTTGATGACGCTGTTTTGGATGTCTAAGAACCGTCGTTCCGAGCGCAATTAAGGCCAACTGGCTGGACATACCAAAACCGAAACAACGGGGCCAGAATATAGCGAGTGGTTGAGTCACGCGGCCTGCTGCAGGTTAGCACTCGTAAGGAATATTACGCTGTATTCTGCAATTGACATTCAGGCGCACCTCAAGCAAGCTCGGCGAAACACGGTGATTCAGTACAGCTCTCTTTCTAAGACTACTTTGCCACTAGGGCAAAGCCCGATCAGATGGCATGCACTGCGAGGCTAGTACCCTGCAGTGCTGCTGCTTTATTTTTGCCCAGTCTTGGCAAAGCTATCTTTACTCTGCAGCGTCTGCATCGCTTTCCATCAACGTTATGATCGCCGGCGGCAGTTCAAAATGCTCATCGGCCGGCGCGCCGAGCTCCACCGAATCGATGATCAACTGTTGCTGCTGGCCCATGCTCATCACGTTCGTTACAGCCGGCAGAGTGATTTCAACACCGTTGCTTTCAAAGGGTTTATAGTCAGTGAAGACTGTCACCATCTGCATGCTGCCCATTGGTGATTCGACCGTAGCTTCCTGGGCGATCATCAAACCCGTGTCGCCGGAATAGCAGTCGATCGACTCACGACCCGACTTCCACACCACGTTGACCTTAAAGCAGGGCTTGCCATCGTATTCTGCCGTGCCCACGGTTTGCATGGATTCGACATATTCCTCGCTGCGAATCAGCGCGCCGATTTCATTCGACTCGATCTGCATATCCAGCTCGACATCGGTAATGAGCCGCGGACCCATGAATGGATCGACCGACCAGGCCTGACCGTCTTTGTAACCGGAGTGGATAGTGCCAATGCCTTCCAGTTCGATCATCATTGCACGTTCGGTTGGCGTTCGAGAATACATCGTCATCGTGCCCTCCATACTGGCTGCGGGCATGACAAAGCGACCTTGGGTCGTTGAATCCAACTGGCGCTCGAGTGCTTCCATTCCACCACTGGCTTCAATATGGGCATCCACCAGGCTGCGTGCGTCGGGTAACTCGGTATCCGCGACACTCAGGTTGCAGCACAGTGCCAACATCGCAACCGGCAAAGCGAGCATAAAAGTGCGAGTTTTCATGAAAAGTCTCCTTTATCGAAATTTAATACAGGGTTGAAGTTAAATATGGGTCAGAGGCTAAGTAAAAAGGTCAAGGCTAAATACCAAGATGGCCAATCGGCGATCCTCAGCAATAAAGCGATCCACTAGACCACGTCGTCCTCCAGGGGATGAGGTTCGGTCCAGGCGATGACGGCGGTCGGTAGCGTTACGAAGAGCAGCAGTGCCAGCCAGAAAATGACCAGGAAGATCGGCATGGACTCCGGACTGACCGAAAGCCCCAGACCTTCGCCCCAGGTCCGCTGTATCCGGGCTACGATAAAGCCGCCGAGAAAACCGATTGGGAACGACAGCGTCCAGTAGGCGATGCGGTGGGCATGGTCACGCCGTGCCCGCTCGCGTTCATCGACACGACGGTCCATGCTGTTGGCCAGCGCGCGTGTTTTGATTTCCAGCACGATTGCAATGGCAAACATGAACACGCCCAGGGTAATCAGCACCGCCTGACTGACATCCGGCCCTTGCAGAATAGCCAGCACGACCATCGCGATACCAATCGTGATGTTGCACAGAATCAGGGCGCGATTCATGGATGCTTCTCCTGCTGTCTGGCGGTTGCCAGCCAGGAAAGCGCGGCTTCCAGGGCCGGGTCGAGCCCTGCCAGCAGATCGGCGCGACTGGGCTCAATCGCTTCATCCGGCGTCACGCCCACGCCTTCGATCCGGCGACCTTCACCATCAATGTAGTCGGCAAAGGCATACATCAGACGATCGCCATTGGCCAGCGGCAGCATCTGCGCGGGTAACGCCATGCCGGGTGATTGGGTGCCGAAGACCTGGGCTCGACCCAGCGCCTGCATGCCGGCTGTGAACATCTCGGAGGTGCTGGCCGACATGGAATCAATCAGGATCGCGACCGGACCATCAAATGGCTGAATCCGGCTGCCGTCGTCGGCAACTAATCTCGGAAACGCACGAAAGTCGATTCGGCCATCCTCGCGCTTGAGCTGACCGAGCAGTGTTACCTCGCTGACCAGATGCGAAGTGAGTGGCATCATCGTCGTCAGCACGCCGCCCAGATTGCCGCGCAGGTCAATGATCAGACCCTGACAGGCAAATAGTTCGGCTCGCGATTCCAGAAACCGGTCCATCAGTTCCGGAACCCAGCTCGTGAAGGTCATGATGCCGATGCAGCCCTCGGCATTCGCGCGCACCTCGGCACGGTAGCCGAACGCCAGGCCGGGCAGATTGCCGATCTGCACGATGTGGACAGCCTCAGGCTCGGTGCGCGCGCTGACCGTGTGTGCTTCACCCTCTGCATCGCGCAGCGTCAGTAGCAGTTCCTCGTTCTGATCGGGAAAGCCGATACGTCCATTGGCCGTGGCTTCGAGAATCAGTCTGGCGCGCTTGCGAGCGAGCGGATCGTCGGTATTCAATGCATTGTCGATAACGGCATCCAGCGATTGATCGCCGATTGCGATCAGTTCCCAGCCGGGCTCGATCCGGCCGGCGTTGGCTTCGCCGACCCGGTCAATGATCAGCGCATCTTCGATGAGCAGCACGCCCAGGCCGGTGGCCAGGTTCGTATCACTGTCGAGCGGGGAACCGCTCTCATCGCCGGCAGCGTCGTTGCCGGACGAACGGATCTCCGTTGGCGGCAGCACCACGAAATGCGACTCGCCTACGCGCTCGAGCATGCCGTTTAACAGGCTGCGCAGCTCGGTGACGCTGGCTTCAGCCGCCCTGGGCCGCAGCGTCTCGCGCGCCTCCAGCCAGTCCGATTCGATCCGGGCATAGTCAAAATATTGAGTCCGAACCTGATCCCAGACCGCATCAAAGGTCTCGAGCTGAATCGTTGCGTCATTCGCTACGCGATCGACATCATCGACCTGATGGTCCAGTGCAGTAGCCGGTTGAGGGATCAGCAAGGCTTGGCTGGCCATGATGACCAGACCGATCAGCGTTCGTTTTTGAACAAAACGCCAGACCCGGTTGAAGAAATGTTCGGTGAGGTATGTGATGAGCTCAATCATCGGTTTGATCCATGCTGTTGTGTTTATACAGTTCGGCCGAAAGCGGCTCGAAGGGCAGGCGCGAGAAGATCGCTTCGATCGGAAGATCGAAGAATTCGCTCAGGCGCATGGCCAGATCGAGGCTCGGGCTATAGTCGCGCCGCTCCAGGTAGCCAATGGTCTGGTAATTGACGCCAACCGCA
>JBCCHH010000186.1:0-4505 GCA_039028855.1 Pseudomonadota bacterium
ATACAGGCATTCTCAGACCGAACCGGCGGGCAGATGGACTCCAAGACACACCTCCTGTTGCCACCTATCTTGCACCAATTCCGTACAATCGATTGGATTTTGCTGCATTTTATCTGTAACGAACGGGTCATACCACAAGGCACCTCTGAACTGGCGCAGGGTCGTGAGCTGACGTTTAGCCAACTGACGGGTGGCCGCCGCTCCCGTGCGAATGAATTCATCCTGACCGATTTCACCGTTCAGATAGTCAATCGCCTGGCGATAACCCACTGCGCGCAGCACGCTGGAATCCGCGCTCATGCCCGGCCGGGCCATTAATTGTTCCACCTCTCTGACCAGACCGTGCTCGATCATCTGCTGCCAGCGAGCGTCGATGCGCTGATGCAAAACGGCTCGATCCGCTGCGGTGATTACGATAAAAAGGCTCGCGCACATGCGGTCCGGGCCTCGGCCGCTCATGAGCTCGCTGGGTCTTTTGCCCGTCAAACGATGAATCTCCAGTGCCCGACCAATCCGCTGCGGGTCGTTCGGCCGGATCGTTGCACCGATCAGCGGGTCAATTTCGGCCAGTTCACGATGCATAGCCGGCCAGCCGATCTGCCGAGCACGCGCCTCCAACTCCGCTCGAACCGAAGCATCGGCTGGCGGCAATTCATCCAGACCGTAGCGCAACGCGTTGATGTACAGCGTCGTGCCACCGACCAATAACGGAATACGACCGTTGTTGTACGATTGCAGCATCTTGTCGCTCGCATCGCGGACGAAATCAGCCGCCGAATACGGCTGCTCGGGTTCACGAATATCGATCAGCGCATGTGGATATTGGGCCAGCGTGTTCGGATCGGGCTTTGCCGTGCCTACATTCATGCCGCGATAGACTTGCGCTGAATCGACGCTGATCAGATCAACCGGGTGCAATTGAGCCAATTCGATCGCCACTTCCGTCTTACCGGCTGCGGTCGGACCGGAAATCACAACCGCCGGCGGTAGCTCGTTCAATTCGCCCACAACGATTGGAATCGCGGCTTCAGTGCGCCTTGGTTTGCTCTAGCCACAGGCAGCCGGTTTCGCCCGAAGCCTGCTGAATCTGCTTCAGCCGTTGTTCGTGCAGTGCGATTTCCTCAGCCGATGCTCTGCGCACCTGCAGTTTGGAAGCATCAAACTGGTAGTTGCCGGACGCACTGCCTGAAGCCGGCGACATCAAATCCAGCCCTAGCGATACCTGACCGCCCGTCATCAGCAGATACACCTCGGCCAGCAGTTCGGCATCGAGCAAGGCACCATGCAGTGTGCGGTTGGAGTTATCGACCTCGTAGCGCTTGCACAAAGCATCGAGGCTGTTGCGCTGGCCAGGGTGCATGCCCTGGGCCAGTTTCAGCGTATCGAGTATTTCAGCGATGTTTTCGGTGCGAATGCCATCGTCCAGCCGCGCGAATTCTGCATTCAGGTGACCTACGTCAAAACTCGCGTTATGCATGATGAGCTCCGAATCGCGAATGAACTCGATCAGATCGTCGGCAATTTCGGCAAAGCGCGGTTTGTCGTCGAGAAAATCGTTGGTCAGACCATGAATCTCGACCGATTCCCGTGGTAAATCACGCTCCGGGTTGATGTACTCATGAAACGTGCGCCCGGTTGATTGGCGGTCGTTCAATTCAATACAACCCACCTCGATGATACGGTGTCCATCTTCATGTTCGAAGCCCGTAGTTTCGGTATCTAGTACTACCTGTCGCATAAACCTTACTCAATGATTCGGCGCTGTTTGGTTAAAACTATACGCTGTTTTATCCACAGATCAACACCGATGAAATACCCAAAGCTGTAAACCGCAGATTACGCAGATATACGTGGATTGAAAAGCGCGTAATAATTTGTTCAAACGCTTAAGTCTATGAGTAGAAGCGATTATTTCATCCGCTTTATTCATTATGCTTCGGTTTTTAATCTGCGTAATCTGCGGTTGCCGCCTTTGACCGCTCAGAAAACTCAACGCTGAATCGCCGAAGTCGCGAGCGCATCGGCACGATCATTCTCAGTATGGCCCGAATGACCCTTGACCCAATGCCATTCGACCTGATGAGGCTCGGCTGCTTGCGACAGGCGCTGCCACAACTCGGCGTTCTTGACCGGCTTTTTGGCTGCCGTTTTCCAACCGTTGCATTTCCACTTCGGCAACCATTCGGTAATGCCCTTGCGCACGTAGGTCGAGTCGGTCGTCAACTTGACCCTGCACGGTCGCTTCAAGCTTTCGAGCGCCTGAATGGCGGCCATCATTTCCATCTGATTGTTGGTTGTCGGGTTGGCTGAGCCGGACAGCTCTTTCTCTTTGCCGTTATAGCGCAACAGCGCACCCCAACCGCCCGGACCCGGATTACCGCTACAGGCGCCGTCGGTCCAGATTTCAACCCAGGGTTCAGAACTCATCGTCGTATTCGTTACTTTTTGTTGTTGATTATTGCATCATGCCGCGCGGCACTGCGTCGCCGGCATCGGCGCACTAGAGACTTGCGGATAGCCGATGCGCAGCCGGGTCACCGGTGCCGCACGAGACGGCTTGCGCGCCATTACTACCAGAATCGGCGACAGGCCGGGAATCAGCCCGCGCCAACGCTGCCGGCCGACCGACTGCAACTGCAGATCGTGCTGACTGTACCGAACCAGCAACTGCGGCCAGGCCGGCAACTGTAAAGCCGCACGACCCAGTTCCCGCCATGCAGCACGATGCCACGGATTGGCCGAAACCGAAATCAGCAGCCCGCCCGGAATCAGGCAGCGCAGCGCTTCATCGAACAAACTGACATCAACCGAAGGCTGAAACACATGCCGCAGCAAAATCGCCGGCAAAGCCTCATCCATGAACGGTAATTCGGCCGTCGGCGCACGAAACGGCCAGACCCAGCCTGAGTTATCGAACAGCATGCGATGTCGGCTGACTGCAATCGCCGGCGAAGGACTGATTAGCGGCGCCATCTCGACCAGCCAGTCGACTCCGGACGATTCAATCAGGCCGGGAACGAGCGCGTTTTCAGCGCCTTGCAAACCAGCAAATCCAGCAGGCATCACCTGAGTACCGTTACAATTTGAAGCTCGACAAAGCATAGCAGAAGGCGCCCGAATGCAGATCAACATTACCCCCATCCCGGCCCTGAGCGATAATTATATCTGGGCGATGCATCGAACCAGCCAGCCTTATTGCTTGCTGGTTGATCCCGGCGAAGCCACGCCGGCACTGGCCTGGCTGGAGCAACACCGGCTCGAGCCCGTTGCCATTCTGCTCACACATCACCACTACGACCACGTTAACGGTGTCGACGAACTGGCCACGCGCTTTGAGCTGAATATCTATGGCCCCGATGATGAGCGCATGCCCAAGGGCACGGTCGCCGTAGCAGAAGGTGAGACGGTCGAGATTCCCGGACTGGAACTGCGTTTTGACGTTCTCGAAGTGCCCGCCCACACCCGCAGCCATATCGCCTTCTATGGACACGACTTGGTATTCTGCGGCGACACCCTGTTCTCGGCCGGCTGCGGCCGGCTGTTTGAAGGCACGCCGGATCAAATGCAGGCGGCCATGGATAAACTCGCCGCCCTGCCCGGCGATACCAAAGTCTACTGCGGCCATGAATACACACAGAGCAACTGTCGATTTGCGCTTAAGGTCGAACCCGATAATCCGGCGTTGCGAACGCGGGCGAAACAGGTCGATGCCTTACGAGCCCGTCACCAGGTCACACTACCCACCACCATTGCTGAAGAATGCAGCTTTAACCCCTTTATGCGAACGCGTGAGGCTGCAGTGATCGATGCCGCCGCACGATATGACGCCGATGCCGCGCAATCGCCGGAAGCCGTGCTCGGTGCGATCCGACGTTGGAAAGATGCTGGTTGAGATCAGCATCTCATCGACAAATGATCTGCAAACGTGTTTCCCGACCCTGAAAAAAATCGGCGCTACCGCCCTGAAACAGCGGCTATCCTAAAGCGCTCCGGATGCAAGAAACCCAACATCAGACGCCTGAAGCACCCGGTATTCCTATTCGTCTAAAACCTGCACAGCGTGGAGGGAAGGAATATCCCAAACCTCCGAGATGAGGCCATCAACGAAGCGCCATACTACGACTACATCAATTGCTATCCGACGGTCTTCTACGATCATCCCTTGTTTGCGATGAATCACTACCAACTCATCACCCACAGCCGTGGCGGAAACGAGGTTGACCTCGAAGGCATGGCCCGTCAGCTGAGCCAGCTTCTCGAAGAAGGCTTGTATACCGTCGCGCCCAACATAATCACCGTGAAGATCGGGCAACTGTGGATTGTAATAATGAAAAACCACATCTTCGGCAAAGACATCGCCGGTTTCAACCAGATGATTGGGGTCGAATTGCGCCAGGACGGCAAGGGTCATTGAAACCATTTGCAACTGTTTGTGGGTCAGAAGTCAGGTTGCCATTAATTTTGATAGAGGGTGCAGAGGTGGACTTAGAAGACTTTGAACCAAT
>JBCCHH010000187.1:0-4503 GCA_039028855.1 Pseudomonadota bacterium
GCAAGCTAAGTTCTAGTACGGCAGAAAACAGACGCAGACCTCTACAGGCTTCATCCTTAGAGCTGTTACATACAGAAATTTTCTACGATTCGGACCGGCACTCGTGCAGCAATGCATTGAAGCTGCGGCGGATTACGCACAGCGCTCAACGGCTGGCTAATGCGCTCCATCCCTATCCAGCGCGATGCGTCGCTGATCGGCCTCAGCACGTTTCGACTGTCGGCCAGCACGCGCGAGCGCGTTGACCTTGAACACCCCGATCAAATCCAGGCCGCGCTCGATACCGAGCTGCCTACCCTGATCCTCGGCGGCGGCAGCAATACACTGTTCGTCAATGACTTTCCCGGCCGCGTCATCGTCAATCGGCTACACGGCGTCGCGTTCGACGCCACCGACAACGATACCGTGTGCGTAACGGCCGCGGCCGGCGAAGACTGGCATGCACTTGTACTGCAAAGCATAAAACAAAACCTCTGGGGTTTGGAAAACCTGGCCCTGATTCCGGGCTCGGTCGGCGCCGCGCCGATGCAGAATATCGGCGCCTATGGCGTGGAGCTGGCGCGCTGCCTGGACTCGGTACAGATCTACGACCGCAGCACGCAAACAACGGACTGGCTACCGGCCGAACAGTGCGGATTAAGCTACCGCGACAGCCGCTTCAAAAGCGCCGATGCCGGCCGCTTCATCATCCTGGCCGTGCGCCTGAACCTGTCTTCAACACCCGACCCGATCCTGCACTACCCTGCACTGCAGGCCGAACTCAAGCGCACCGGCCAACCACAGCCCGACCATCCCCGTACCGTCGCTGCTGCCGTTATGCGCATCCGCCGCAGCAAACTGCCGAACCCGACACGTATTGCCAACGCCGGCAGCTTCTTCAAAAACCCACTCGTGACAACAACCCAGGCCGCAGAACTGCTTAAACAGCACCCCGATCTACCGCACTGGCCGGACGGCCAAAAAGTCAAATTATCCGCCGCCTGGATGATCGACCAACTCGGCTGGCGCAGCAAATCGGTCGGCGATGCGCAAGTCTATCCAAAGCATGCGCTTGTGCTGACAAATGCAGGGCAATCCAGCGCTAAAGACCTGCTCTCACTCGCACGCCAAATAAGAAAAGATATGCAAGAGCACTATGGAATCCGATTGGAGCACGAACCGCAAATCATCGGCGCACAGCTTTAGCCCGCGAGTACGCTTCATCCTGAACATCATTCAATGCAGATGCTTCGACAAAAGACTATCCTTCCACCAATCGACATCGACGATTAATGCATCGTCATCATCGCAACGCCCGCTGATCTTCAGATCCGGTTTCGAGCTCAAGATTCACGGTTTTTCTTCTCGTGTTAATCTGCATAGCCGTTCCCGGTAGCTCATCTACGAATCGGCACCCTCAAATCCGTCGCGGAAGATTCTGGAGATCGCAAAGCGGGATTCGATTCGATCCGGTCGCCGCCAGAGCACCAGCACGTCGCGCCCGTTGCTTTCCAGCTTGGGCATGTCGGCCCCAGGGTTATCAGTGAGCTGAATCGCATCGCCTGCAGCCGTGCCATCGGCTGTATATGCCCGGCCCAGAATCTGGCTATCAATTAGCGCAATGTCGGTCCAGACGATGAAGAAGCTACCGTCTTCGAGCATCACCACATCAGGCTCGAACTGATCACCCATCGTGGCCTGGTTCACCTGAAACTGGTCGCCTACCGGCGTACCATCGGCTTCAAACAACCGCGCCTGAACACTGGTGAGCGAATCATCGTTACCCGGCGAACCCTGGCTGGTCCAGACCACGACGTATCGTTGAGCGCTGCCGGATACGCGAGCAGAAGACTGGTTATTAGTGGTAAACGTATTGACCTGAAACTGCCCACCAACAGGCACACCGTCACTATCCAGTGCACGGGCCTGTACGCTAAGCAAGCTGCTATCGTCTCCGTTCGAGCCAAAGCTGTCCCAGACCGCGATCGTAGCGGGTGAACCCGCACCGCGGAATCTCAGTATCAGAAAGCCAAGATCATACCCCGTGATTTGCCCAACGCCTTCGTCCACTTGTACAGGATCGTTAAAATCAACTGCATCGTCAGCGTAGGTCATGGTCCTAAACGTAAATTCATTCCGTATCGGCCCCGCTCGAAGGTAGTACACCCGGGCATCTTCGGTGGGCGTGGGCTCCTCGCGAGGAACGTACTGGCATCTGAATTGGCTTGCGAGGGATAATCCGGGTACCGGCGCACCCACATCAGCGCGAATTACATACACGTCATTCGAGAACGGGCCGGTGCTGCCCTCAATGCCGTAACAGCCCTCATATGCAGGCGGCCCGCCGATGGTTACATCGCCAAAAGAGACTCGCAAAGAATCATCGAAAATAACGGTTCCAGGAGCAGCTTCAAAAGGAGGCAGCAGATCATAGCCCAAGCCATTAGCCTCATTCAGTCGACCTTCGATTGTAAAAACCGGTGGCGTGGTATCAACCACACTCACTCCGCCAGAATAGCGTTTACTATTGAAATCGAATGGTTCTTCTGCAACGTATCCACTAAACCCAAGGCTCGGAGTGATCCCCTCATAGGCCACTTCAGTCTCTTCAAATTCGAGAAAATCCAACAAGGATTGCGCGAAGGCTGCTGGCATCAAGAACACCAACAATAAAACGAATAGTCTGTACATCATTTGAGCTCCCATAGTGCAATGAGCAACAGCAATACCAATCCTCAGTAGCCCGGAGAACTATCTAATCGATCATCAAATTATGAAAAAAATCTTGGTGAATTCTGCTCCGGGGCGAAGAATTTTGGCGAGGAATGTCAATCCATACTACGCCAGTCCCATAGCGCATTGCAATTCAGTCAGATCGGAATTTCGACGCATCCGCATTCACTTTTCTAGCCCGACTGCGATAGGGTAACGATCAGCAGCCCGGAGGTCGCCATGCCAAAACCGCCATCGTTCACGCCAGCAGCCGCTGCCATCCGTTCAGCGGTCTATTCAAAACATTCAGGCTCGGCCGACTCGCGATTGCAGATCCCGCTACACGTCGGCGATACCTGGATGGAGCCGGCCGTGGGCTGTCGAATGCAGGATTTAAACGTGGACAAATACCGTGGCCTGCATCGTTACAGCCCGGTGCCCGGCTTACCCGAACTGCGGGCCAGGATTGCAGAACATCACGGCAAGCTCGCAGGCGTTGATACCAGCCTGTCACAGGTAATTGTCACCGCAGGTGCCACGGCCGGGCTGGCCGCTGCAGTGGCTGCACTGGTCTCGCCCGGCGAGTCTGTGCTGCTTGCCGCACCCTACTGGCCGCTGATTGCCGGGAGTATACGTGCCTTCAATGCACAGGCCATCGACGTGCCGCTGATGACCGATGTCGAGTCGGCCGATGAAGTCGTGGCGCGATTCGAAGCCGCACGAACCGAAACCACCGTGGCGGTCTACTGGAACACACCGCATAATCCCACCGGCCGATTGATTCCACGCGACTGGCTGGAGGCGCTGGTCGAATGGGCGCGACTGCATTGTCTGTGGATTTTCTCCGACGACGTATATGAACGCTATGCCTATGGCGGCGAACATGTATACACGCGCGCGCTTGCACCCGAGCGTACGATTTCCGTTCACTCGTTTTCCAAGTCGTACGGCATGGCAGGCAACCGCTGCGGCTATCTGGTCGGCTCCGAAGATGCAATCTCAGCGATTCGTCGCATTATGACCAACATTAACTATTCGGCCTGTACCGCTTCGCAGTATGCGGCGCTGAATGCGCTGGGCGAGGCCGGTGAGGAATGGGTCAATCAAGCATGCGCGAAGTATGCCGAACTCGGCGCCTGGGCTGCGGATCGCCTGAGCGTAAACCGACCGGATGGCAGTACGTTTTTATTTCTGGATATCGCTGAACCACTCAAGCACGGCGAATGCAACGATGGACTGGCTACATTTCTGCAAACGCTGGCGAATAACGGGGTACTGGTAGCACCAGGCTCGAGCTTTGGCCCTTATCCGCACCACATACGAATCTGTTTTACCGCGACAGAGCCGAAACGAATGCGGCAAGGCATTGAGATTCTGGCTCGATTTCTCGAGAAGGCTTAGCCCGCTTCCTCAATCGGATTTTGAATATTGTTCAACTTTTGTTGTAAGGCATCAATAAACCGTTGATCTCCACCGGCCTCAGTGGAAAGATAGATAATCAGCCAGTTATCTTCACCGTATCCATTAACTTGATAAATGCTGTCGCTGAGATAGCTTCCTTGCTGAATCAGTTCGAAGTTTCGAATATCGGGGAAAAATAACTCGTAGATCTCAATTTCATCCGCATCATTCTTAAAATATGAAATCACTCTGCGATCAGTAAGAAGGTTTCCATCCTCCAGAATCGAAAGCAAGCCGGCAGAATAGAAATACTCGACTTTTTCATCGGAATCAATTATTCCCTCGGATAACAGTGTTTGAATCTCTTTTCGAGGCAGTTTATCTCCAGCTAGCACTTCAGTGGATGGCAGC